>NZ_CP125650.1:300000-422655 GCF_030053135.1 Rhizobium sp. BT04
CGCCATTGCCAGACGGATTTACCCAGAGACCGTGCGAATGCAGGTTGGTACCGTTGAAGCAATGGGGGGTATTGGCACTGCCACCGCCGATGCCGCAGGTGGAATCCTGAGGGAACAGGTTGTGAAGCGTTACCCGCACCGTCTGACCGGGCCGTAGATCGATGGTCGGTCCAACCAATGGCGTGTCGGCACCGGATAAGCCGGTCTGGCGGGCGTCTTGATAGCCGCGCAGTTTAACGTGGTCGTAGCGCGCCGTGGCCGGATTGTAGATCTGTCGGTCGAGATAGGTAGCGTTCATATCGAGCAGAACCTCGCCCGGAAATGTCTCCCGGCTTTGTTCGAAGGTTTTCAGCATCCCCTGGGATTTTGTGATAGGTTGCAGCATATAGGCCAGGGGGTTAGTCACGGCCCTGGCCTCTTGAGCGACTGCGAATAGCGCATGGGTGACCGAAAAAACGCTCGCCATACCGAAGATCGCAATTTTGTCAGACACAGACAAACAACCCTCCCAAACCTCTGCCCGGAGTTTTGTTCTCCCCGGGTCGAACCGCATCCACAAAGTTCTACTGCGTCACCATGCGTTCACCTGCAATTCGACTTTGACTCGCGCGCTTTCTCGGGAGAAGACAGCTGCCGCCGCGCGACGAGAAAGTTTCAAGACTCATGCCACTCTGGCCGGATCGAGCCTCAGAAGGAATCTTGTGCCTATGCTTCAAGGACTTCCACGAGAGCGCGGTAGGAAGTCGGGCGGAACAGCACCATGGCGCGCACCTGACAAACCTGACAGCAGGTGTAGTAGGCCCGACATTTTTGTGGGGAGCATCGTTACGTGCGGCAATACGCGTCTCACCTTGTTTGTTTGTCGAGCTGCACTCGAGCAACGCCTTGACGCTCATATCGCGGTCACCGCCGCGGGCATTAATGTCGGCGTCACATACCGTTCATCACACCGCCTAATCGGAGAGACACCACGGGCAGACTACGCCAGTTCTTCCGGCTCTCTGCGCTGCGCGATGATCTCGAAACAAGGTTGCTTGCTCAGGAGTATCGCGCCCTGCTCCTCGACGATCATTTCGACGACGGCAGGAGGGAGCCCTTCCACAATCTTCTCCTATGGACGTCTCTTATGGACGTCCAACGCGATATCTCAGATGCACGGAGCCGAGGCCAGCGGCTTCGGCGCTGATAAACGTGAGCCTCGCCCTGCCGGCAAGCCCATCCTCGCCGCCCTCGAATATGGCCGGTGTATTCGACTTGCCTCCGATCGCAGGGAAGATGACCAGGCTGACCTCGTCAACAAGACCCGCCTTCAAGAAATGGCCATTGGTTTGCGCCCCGCCTTCCAGCATCAAGCGCTTCACACCGAACTCGGTTCCAAGAAGGTCAAGCGCGTTTTTCAGATCGACGCCATCTTTCTCCGAGACGATATAGGAAACGCCAGCCTGGGTGAGGCCCGCCAGGTAAGCATCATCCACGTCAGATCCTGTCAGGACCACAAGGTGAGCTCCCTCAATGTCGCTCTTGTCCCAGCGTAGCCGACCGTCCTTATCCACGATGACAGCGAACTCGCCGGCGTCCGGGTTGGCGATATGGATCGGTCGCGCGGCTGTGCCGGTTGCTTGATAGGGGCGGTCGACGGCGTCCGCGAACTCTTCTCCCGTCGCTCTTCCCGAAAGCCAGGCGTCGGCACCGATCTTCTCATGCAGGCCGTCATAGATCTTCACGAGCTCATCGACCGAATGGCCGGTTGCCTCGGCCCAATCATTGACGATCAATCGGCCATCCAGCGGCGACATCATGTGACAGATTACATAGGGTCTGGGCATTGGATTACTCTCCTCTACAAACATTCCACCGTCAGTGACCTGACTTCAACCAGGCTGCGAATTTATCCATCCAGTCGGGGTGCCAGCGTGAAAGCGCCGGCCGGTTCAGGATCATGTCGTCGGCCGCCCAGCGGATCCTTCTGGCATCGATCGCAGACGTAACCGCGTTATCCGGACAGATGATGTAAAAATTCTCGTCGAGCAGACGGACCAGGAAGTATTCCACCAGTTGCTCTGCGGTCCATGCCTCATCGGGTTTCGCAATGCCCTGCGGCTTGAGTGCGATGTTCATGGGTGTCCACGTGTAGCCAGGGACGAGGAGATGAGCCGAAACACGACCTCCCGTCTCCTTCAGAAGCTCGTGCGACAGCTGTTCGGTCAGGACTTTGACAGCTGCCTTTGCCACCGAATATGCGGCGTTACCTGGAGGAGTCGTAATACCTTCCTTGGAGCCGAGGTTGACAACGGCCGACTGGCGACCGGCTTCGATCATGTAGGGCACGAAGACGTGTTGCGCGGCCAGAACACCTCCGAAGTTTACATCGATCTGGCGTCGCCACTTTGCAGGATTGTCCCAAGGGCCGGCTCCTTGCGTTATGCCCGCGTTGTTTACTAGGACGGCCACGTCGCCAAACCGCGAAATCGTTTCGTCCCGCAACCTGGTCAGTGCCGACAAATCTGATACGTCGCCGCTCACGATCAGGATGTCCGTGTCGAGTGTCGAAGTAACATCCTCAAGTGCGTCGGCGTCGAGATCCAGCAGCGCGAGCTTCATGCCGCGGGCCGCGAGAGCCCTCGCGATTGCCAAGCCGATGCCCTTCGCAGCTCCCGTGATGACCGCAACGCGGCCAGGAGCAACGACGCTGTTCATTCTCTCGCTCATTTTTTGTCTTTCCCGTCATTGGACCGTCACCGCTGGAAGGTGTGCCGGACAAGCCGTCGCCGTGGAATTTTTCTCCGAGAAGCGTGCCGGCCGATGGCACCAGCGCAGAGAAGTCCATCAACGCTACTCGGGCGCTTGGGTCGTCGGATCATATCCGCGGGCTGCGAACGACCGTTCGATCGCACTATAAGAATAGGGTAGCGCGACGGCTACTTGAAGTGAGCGGGATCGCACGCACCGATGAGCCGTGTTCACTCAAGGGCCTTCGTGACGTAGGGAATGCCTGGCCAGTTCGACCGCGGACGGGACCAAAAAGGTAACGCACTCCTGGTCCCTGCCAGATCGGTGGATGATTTTCACTCGCCGCCCCGATCAATTTTGCTCATGTAACCAATCGGCTCCACGGGCATTTGGTCACCAGCGCCTCGAGACGATCGTGGTGCTGACCAAACCAAAGGAGTGAAATCATGACAGGGAATAAACCACTCGCAATGATCACGGGCGGCTCATCTGGAATAGGCTTCGAGCTTGCCAAACAATTCGCCAAGAATGGATTCGATGTCGCCATTTCAGGCTCAAGCGACAAGGTGAACGAGGCCGCCGATGCGCTACGAAGCCTTGATGCCGAAGCATATCCGTTCAAAGCGGATGCCTCGACGTACGATGGCGTCGAGAGGTTCTGGACCTTTACGCAGGGGCTGGGGCGCCCCTTGGAAGCCGCGGCTCTGAACGTCGGTATCGGTATTGGCGGCGCCTTTGTCGATAACGATCTCGAGGATGAGCTTCGCCTGCTTGCGATCAATGTAACCGGGACCGTCCATATGGCCAAACGCGTCGTCCAACATATGGTCAAGAACGGCCGCGGCAGGATTCTCATCACCTCCTCGGTTTCGGCGACCCTGCCCACGCCATACGAAACCGTTTACGGCCCGTCGAAGGCATTCGGTTACATGTTCGCGGAATCTCTGCGCGAGGAGTTGCGCTCGACCGGGGTCACGGTGACGGCACTCCTTCCGGGCGCCACCAACAGCGACTTCCACGCGAACGCTGGAATGGGCGGTACGAAGCTCGGTGGCCAACAAAAAAACGACAAGACGCTCGTCGCCAAGCAGGGCTTCGAGGCCCTCATGAACGGCATCGACCATATCGTCGGCGGAGATCAGAAAACCAAGCGGCAGGTGTTGGAAAACCGGACGACCCCCGAGCCCGTCAAAGCCGCGCGGCAAGCCGAATTGACCCAACCGCAGTGAAGGAGCACGTCATGTCACATCTGAAAAACAAGGTCGCCATCGTCACAGGGGCTTCCTCGGGCATTGGAGCGGCGACCGCCAGAGGATTGGCGGAAAAAGGTGCGCGCGTCGTCCTTGCCGGCCGCAATGAGGAACGCCTCAGTCAGATCGTCGAAGACATCACCGGTTCGGGAGGTATTGCCAGCTACAAGGTTGCTGATGCCACGGATTTTGAGAGTACCAAGGCCCTCGTCGCGTTCGCCACAACGACGTACGGCCCGGTCGATATATTGGTCAACAATGCCGGCCTCATGCTCTTTTCCTATTGGAAGGATGCCGCCGTCGGCGATTGGAACAAGATGATCGATACCAACCTGCGTGGCTATCTGCATGCGATCGCCGCGGTGCTGCCGTCGATGTTGGAGCGCCGGTCCGGCCGCATCCTGAATATGAGCTCTATCGCCGGCGTTCATGTCGGCGAGGCGGCAGGGGTTTACGGAGCCACGAAGTTCTTCATACGCGGTATTACCGAAAGCCTCAGGAAGGAGGTGGGCGTGGGTAGCGGGATCCAAGTGTCTATGATCAGCCCTGGCGTGATCGATACCGGCTGGGCCGACAAGGTTCATGACGAGACGGGCAGAAAGATCGCCGGAGAGCTCAACAAGCAGGGTATTCCGCCGTCGTCGGTGGCTGAAGCCGTGGTCTATGCACTAGACCAGCCCCCGGAGATCACGATCAACGACATTTCGTCCATCCAACCCGGCAGGACTGGTAGCCCGCGTTTTCGAGAGCTCAGAACTAGAACCTCCGGGACTGTTAGACCGCCTCGCGGAACCAACCGGTGCCGTCTCTCGTGGCTGTGGACACGAAGATCTTCATTGCATGACGATCTAATCCCGGACGTTTTCGTTTTTCAGCGACCGGCCATCTCCGCCGTCCTTCGCAGGATCCAACATGGATCACTAGGTCAAATTTTTGACTGCTTCCTCGGCCATCACATACCAAATACAGGGCCAGTTAAATAAGGATTGAAGGTGCCGGCCGGCCTGAAGCAAGGTCGGCGCCGGCAAGGGCGATCTTTTTCAGTACAAGTGCGAGTATCCATAACTCATGGTATCAACGCGGGCCGATCTGGCCGACCTTGAAACTTTCGTCGCGATCGCGCGTGCGGGGGGGTTCCGAAAGGCCGCCGCGCTTCGCGGCGTTTCCGGGTCTGCCCTCAGCCACTCGATCAGGGGTTTGGAGGCCCGTCTGGGCGTCCGTCTGTTTCATCGGACAAGCAGGAGCATCAGTCTCACCGCCGCCGGCGAAGTGCTGCTTGCCGAACTGGAGCCCCGTTTCCTCGGCATTCAAGCTGCGATGGATCTCCTAGACAGTTTCAGGAGCGGGCCTACGGGCAGAGTGAGAGTGACCACCCTGCGTGACGCCGCCGAGCTGCTGATCGCTCCTCGACTGCACAGTTTTCGCAAGAGCTACCCAGATGTCGAGGTCGAAGTCAGCGTCGAGGATCGCTTCATCGATATGGTCGCCGAAGGTTTTGACGCGGGCATCCGTTATGGGGGAACGGTTCCCGAGGGGATGATCGCGTCGCGTCTGACATCCGAACTCGAATGGATCGTAGTCGGTTCTCCGGCCTATCTCAACGAACGAGGGCGGCCCGCGCGGCCGGAAGATCTCTTGACGCACGAGTGCATCCGGATCCGAACCGGTACGGATCACCTCTGCAAATGGGAACTTGGCGACGGCGATCGCAT
Organism: Rhizobium sp. BT04; assembly: GCF_030053135.1. Classification (NCBI taxonomy): domain Bacteria; kingdom Pseudomonadati; phylum Pseudomonadota; class Alphaproteobacteria; order Hyphomicrobiales; family Rhizobiaceae; genus Rhizobium; species Rhizobium sp. BT04. The sequence continues at coordinate 305,693 of NZ_CP125650.1, forward strand.
GGTTTCTCTCGACGTTCCGGGACTTCTCACGCTCGGAGATTCGGAACTATCTATCCGCATGGCGGAGGAGGGAGGCGGTCTCTTTTATTGCCTGCAGGCCCGGGTCGAGGACAAACTTGCGGCCGGTTCACTCGAAGTCGTGCTGCCGGACTGGACCTCTACCGGGCCGGGTTTTCATGCATACTACGTTTCGCATCGACAGGTGCCGTCCGCTCTCCGGACGTTTCTCGACTACCTTAAGGCGCCGGTTGCGGGCGATTGAAGTGACGGCCAGACGAGACAGCTTCACCAGGCAGGAGAATCGCATATGGATGGTAAGGAGTTGTTTTGTTGAGGCAAATCGACTCAAGAACTCTCCGATAATTTGGAGGTACGGATGAATCGATTTGCCACCTGTTTTAAAGATCTGCCCGACCCTCGGGGCGCAACACACGTCATCCGCTGATGTCGATCCTGTTCATTGCCATTGCCGCGATCGTTTGCGGCGCCGAAAGCTGCGCCGACATGGCCGATCCGGCGTTTCCAAAAAGAAGTGGCTCAAGACGATCGTGCCGCTGCCCTATGGCATCGCCGGCCATGGCACCTTCTCCACCGTTTTCCGCTGCCTCAATCAGGTTGCCTTCGAAGCCGCTTTACCGAAGCCTTTGCAAAGGGCATGGAAGGCGTGGTGGCGGTCGACGGCAAGGCGGTACGAGGCGACGCCGCTGCCCCTCGTCAAGGTCTGGGCTGCCGGTTGCGGCCTGGTCATCGGCCAACAGACCGCGCCGGGCCGCAACGAGGTCCAAGGGGCGCTTGATGCGCTTGCGCTTTTGTCGCTGGAAGGTGCCATCGTCACCGCCGATGCCCTGCATTGCCGCGCCGATACCGCTCATGCCATCCTTTCCGCCGGCGGCGACTATGCCCTGGCGTTGAAGGCCAATCAGCCCGGCCTCCTGGCACAGACGATTGCTCGTCTGGACGACGTCGAGCCACTCGGCGTCCAGACCGCCGCCGAGAATGACCATGACCGCTGCGAAAGACGCCGTGCCTGCATCGTCGCCGTCAATGACATCGACTTCCCCGGCCTGCAGGCCATCGGCTCCGTCGAGGCCACAAGCCGTCATGCCGATGGCCGTCTGACCAGCCATGTCCGCTACTTCCTGCTCTCCACCGTCATGTCGGCTGCCGCCCTGATCGAGGTAACCAGAACTCATTGGCAGATCGAAAACAAACTGCACTGGGTGCTCGACGTCCAGTTCCGCGAGGATGCCGCCAGAAACCGTAAGGATCACGGACCGGCAAACATTGCTCTGTTACGAAAGATTGCCCTCAACCTCATCCGGGCCCATCCAGATAAGGCCTCCATTCGTCGAAAGATCAAGAAGGCAGGGTGGGACGATCAGTTCCTCATCTCTATCATCGCTCATATGCGATAGCCCTGCTTCACCAGGGGAATTTGAGTGCCGGCAGAAAGCGGTCGCTCGCAGCCAGAAAAATAATTGGCAGCAAGATCGCCTGGCATCCTTTAACATGCCGAAAGCGGAAAAAAATACGTGACAGCCTCCGATCCCTCTCTGAGCCGAGGCCATCCATGATGGTAGAGAATCCGCAAGTCTTCGGCTGTCTGACACGACCAGCCGGTACGAATGCGGTACTGCCACGGCTCTCCTCCAGGCGCCCGTTTTTGATCTCTCGATATCTAAATTTGTGCAGACGAGCAGGCAAAGCTATAACGGCAGGATCAACGAATACTGGTAGCTCTCAGACAATCTGGATCGATATCAACCGGGAATGCCTGCATATGTAGGGAGGATTCAAGCACGGCGTGAGGGCGATGCAGACGGACGAGGCGGAGACGTCACGGAAACCCGAGAGCACCTGCATCACCTCGCTCGAGGTTTCCAGGCGGCCTTGTAGGAGACCCGCGGCGTAGTGCCCCGAAAACCCCACCGCGCAAATGCTGATTATGAAAGACAGTACGAAAATGATTACTCTGTAGCCGGAAACGGGACAACAGCCTGTCCATTGTGGTCGATCCTTGTCCATAGGCGGTGAAGAAACTTCATCAATCGGGATCCGCCTCCGAGGGAAGCATCGAATCATCAATGACGACACGAAAGCTGCGCGACCGAGGTTGTCTGTCAACAGATTGTCTGATAAAGCTTGCTAAGGTTCGAACTGTCTCACAAACTTGCGGAGGAATAACTCCGTAACAGAACCGGCGCTGCCGCAGCCGGCACAACTTTCACTGCTGAAATCGATTGCCGCGATGTTCCTTGTTTTCAATGGAAAGCGGTGACCGCATCTCGGCTATGTGAAGGCTTCGAACATGTCGTCGTCCTCGCGACGGCGGGACGCGACGCCTTGATGAACAAACGGGCGTCCTTTTTATGGATGGACGGCTCCATGGCGCCGAGATCACCAGCTTCCCCGATATGCATCTTGAGATGTTGATCTGGGACAGGTAAGTATTGAGATTCAAGAAGCAGAGAAGATGATTGATAAGAAAGCATTGCTCGATAATATGACCTTGGCGGAGCAGGTCTCGCTACTTTCCGGCGATACGTTCTGGTCTTTACCGCCCATCGACCGCCTAGGGATAGGGAGATTGCGCTTGACCGACGGCCCCAACGGCGCCCGCGGGGCGGGGTCTTTTGTCGGAGGTGTGACTGCAGCGGCTTTCCCGGTGGGCATCGCCATCGGAGCGAGTTGGAACCCGGATCTAGCCAAGGAAATCGGCAGTGCCCTAGGTGACGAGGTTCTTTCAAAAGGTGCCCACGTCTCGTTAGCCCCCACCGTTAACATCCAGCGTAGCGTCACAAACGGCCGCAACTTTGAGTGCTTCTCTGAGGATCCGATCCTGACGGCGGAACTTGCAGTCGGCTATATCGAAGGTCTGCAGTCCACGAAAGTCGGTGCCACGATAAAACATTTCGTCGGCAACGAGTCCGAGATTGAACGTACAACCATCTCTTCAGATATCGATGAACGCACGCTGCGCGAAGTCTACCTGATACCCTTTGAGACGGCGGTGAAGCGGGCAAAGGTCTGGGCCGTGATGTCTTCGTATAACAAGCTAAACGGTACTTACACGGCGGAAAGCCATTGGCTGTTGAACGAGGTTCTGCGCGGTGACTGGGGTTTTAACGGCGTGGTGATGTCGGACTGGTTCGGCTCGCGTTCGACCGCACCCACCGTGAATGCCGGGCTGGATCTGGAGATGCCGGGCCCGACTCGCGATCGCGGCTCCAAGCTACTGGCTGCGGTCGAAGGCGGCGAGGTTAGTGTCGAGACGATCCGCGCCTGTGTGCGCAATATCCTGACTTTGATGGAACGCACCGGCGCTATCAACGATCATCGCGAGTTTAAGGAGTACGCCATTGATCAACCGAAACATAGGGCATTGATCAGGCGCGCGGGAGCGGAAAGCGCAGTTCTGCTACAGAATGACGGGATCCTGCCATTGGCTCAGCAAGGTATGGTCGCCATCATTGGACCCAATGCCAAGGTCGCGCAGGTGATGGGAGGCGGCTCGGCGCAGTTGAACCCTCACTATGTCATCAGTCCGTGGCAGGGGCTGGTGGACGCGCTGGGTGAGGAGAATCTGTGCTACGCTCAGGGCTGCAACAATTATCGGTTTCAGCCGCTAATCGAAAACCCCACAACCTTCGAGTTTTTCCAAGGAAGGGAGCTAGCTGGCGAACCGGTGAAGGTCGTCGAGGAACCGTCGAGCCTTGGTGTATGGTTGCCCCCCGTGGCCGAGGGCTTTGTCGATCCCCTTCGCTTTTCGGCTAGAATGCGCACCATCTTCACAGCCTCGGAAGCCGGCGTCTATCGCGTCGGACTAACCTCGGCCGGGCTTGGCCGGGTCTATGTGGACGGCAGACTTGTGGTGGACGCTTGGGCTTCCTGGATACGTGGTACCACATTCTTTGAAGAAGGCTGCGAAGAGGTCGTGGGTGAAATCACGCTCGAAGCCGGCCGTACATACGAGGTCGTCGCCGAGTACGCCCGGCACGACCACGTCAACCTCTATATCGCCGCAATTCGGGTAGGAATAGGCAGATTTTCGGCCGAAGCGGAGATTGCCGAGGCAGCAGCCGTCGCGGCAAAGGCTGATCATGCGGTAGTCTTCGTGGGCAGAACGGGCGACTGGGATACCGAGGGCTCCGATCTTCGCGGTATTGCACTTCCCGGTCTGCAGAACCAGCTTGTTGAGGCGGTAATTGCGGCCAATCCGAACACGATCGTCGTACTACAAACCGGTGGACCGGTGGAAATGCCCTGGCTTTCCGGTGCTCGTGCAGTACTGCAATGCTGGTATCCCGGACAGGAGGCTGGCAACGCGATCGCCGATGTGCTCCTCGGCAAGGCCGAGCCCTCGGGCCGACTGGCACAGACCTTCCCCGTGCGCTGGGCTGACAACCCCACACATACTGAGGATGACGCGGTCTATCCAGGTAAGGACGGCCATGTGCGATATGACGAAGGTGTGTTCGTCGGTTATCGGCACTACGACCGCCACGGCATTAAGCCGCTGTTCCCGTTCGGTCATGGTCTCGGTTATTCAAGCTTTGCGATGTCGGACCTGACGGTAGGGCTACCAGACGCTGCCGGCGCGGTGACAGTGACACTGGAATTGACCAACATCAGCGAGCGGCCAGGTTCGGCAGTGGTGCAAATCTATGTCGGCGATGTTGAAGCATCTATACCCAGACCGGTTAAAGAGCTGAAAGCCTTCTCGAAAATTGCCCTGGAACCCGGTGAGAAACGAAGGTTGCGTTTCATACTTGACGCCCGAACATTTGCCTTCTTCGACACGACCGAGCGGCGTTGGCGGATAGAGGCGGGGGAATTTGCAGTGATGGCTGGGTTCTCGGCCACCGACATCCGTTTGAGTTTAACTGTCACGCAAAAGGGCGCTGTCTTGGCGCTCTGAATGGGCCGCAAATCAATGACCACATTGGGCAGTGGTCGAGTTCCAACGTATGCAGTTTTGGCGGTGAAGCTGGGTGAGTTGAGTGAGAGAATGCCTCAAAACCGGTACTTGGTTAATGGCATGGCGAAACACCGCCTGCGCCTCCAAAAACAGGCAATGTTTTCTGAACGATCGTAAGCGCGATTTTCCCCGCACCTTCTGCAATTGAGTGAGCTTTGGCATGAGGTGTCCACCAAAATAGGTGGACACCAAGGGATGGAAGAAGTGACCTGCCACTGAATTTTCATCCGGCGGCGATTAGATGTGGAGCCTCGGCCGGGGTCTGGTATCCGAGCGATGAGTGCGGCCGGAAATGGTTGTACAACACGACGACAGAACACCCACGGGACCGAGGTTCGCGAGCTTTTGTATCCGTGGCATCCCTGGTCCGGGCAACCCGTTCACGTGCATGAGGCGGTGTCCAAAGGGAAGCATATTTCCGCTGCAGCCTTTCTGGTTCTTCTTCTGGTCGACTTCTTGAGGTCCCATCGTGGATGTTCGACCGATCAATGAGTGGTTGTTGGCGCAGCCTGGCGGTTCCGCACGTCGATCTCGCAAGCCTGCATTCTTTGGCAAGATTGCTGAAGGACGCTGATGCCTCATCGCAATCTTCGGTAATGGGCGCAGCACTTTGGTCGACTCAGCCTATTCAACGCCATGGTGAGGCAGCTAAATGCTGACTTCCAAGAGAACCTTGAGCCTGCCCATCGATGCAAAATAGCTAATAGCGCGGCAATCAGGATGAGACGCTTGCGACAATCTGGATGAGATTCTTAGGTCGCGGTCGGGATCAAATTATCATGCTGATTGCCGCTGACAAGTTCTTCGTCGTTTTCTGATTGCCGCTCCGCGACAGACAGCGTTGATGTCCTGATTGTCGCAAACGAGGCCGGTCGGCCGCGCTGGCGTTTTTCCTCAAGCGCAGTTCTGCGGCGATAGCTTTCGACGTTCATCTCGAAGATCGTGGCATGGTGCACGAGCCGGTCGACTGCTGCGAGTGTCATGGCAGGGTCGGGAAAGACCCGGTTCCACTCTCCGAACGGCTGGTTGGCGGTGATCAGGATCGACCGGTGCTCGTATCGTGCCGAGATCAGCTCGAATAGCACGCTTGTTTCCGCCTGGTCCTTGGTGACGTAGGCGAGGTCATCGAGGATGAGCAAGTCGTACCTGTTGAGTTTGTCGATGGCAGACTCAAGCTGCAGTTCCCTTCGGGCGACCTGAAGCTTCTGCACAAGATCGGTGGTCCGGGTGAACAGGACCCGCCATCCGTTCTCGATCAGCGCAAGGCCGATGGCAGCAGCAAGATGGCTCTTTCCTCCGCCGGGCGGACCGAACATGAGGATGTTAGCTCCCTTGGCAAGCCAGCTGTCGCCGGCGGTGATTGCCATGACCTGCGCCTTCGAGATCATGGGTACAGCGTCAAAGGCGAAGCTGTCTAAGGTCTTTCCGGGCGGCAGGTGCGCTTCGGCGAGATGCCGTTCAATCCTGCGATTGGCACGCTCTGCCAGCTCGTGCTCGGCAATAGCCGACAGGAAGCGAGCTGCCGGCCATCCTTCCCGGTCCGCCTCTTCGGCAAATCGTGGCCACAGCATTTTGATCGTCGGCAGCCGGAGCTCGTTGAGCATGATGCCGAGGCGTGCTTCATCGATAACGTGGGCGTTCTTCATGCCGCTTCTCCCGTCCCGATCAGGGCCTCATAACCGTTGAGCGATGCGAGTTGCACATGAACGGTCGGCAGCTTGGCTGGATCCGGACCGAAGAGCGCTCGCATGGTAGCCAGATTGGGTAAGTCACCAGCATCGAGTATCCTGGCCAATTCTTCGGCAAGTTCGCGTTCGCAACCACGGTCATGCGCGAGCGCCAGGAGTTCGACGGTGATCTTGCAAGCCTGCTTGTCGGGAAGATGCTCGATGAGGGCTTCGAAGGCCTTGCGATATTCCTGACGCGGGAAGAGCTTGTCGCGATAAACGAGGCCGCGGAGCGCCATCGGCTTTTTGCGCAGGGAATGGATGACGTGGTGGTAGTTGACGACCTGGTCGTGTCGGCCGTCGGGATGGCCGCGTCCTCGGCGCAACGTCATCAGATGCGTACCGCCGACAAAGACATCCAGCCGATCGTCGAACAGGCGAACTCTTAACCTGTGGCCGATCAGGCGGGATGGCACGGTGTAGAAGACCTTGCGCAAGGTGAAGCCGCCCGTCCGGGACACCGTAACGACAATCTCTTCGAAGTCCGTGGTCCGGCGCTCGGGCAGCGCCTGCAGATGGGATCGCTCAGCATCAATGCGCTTGCCATGGGCAGCGTTGCGACGGCTGACGATGTCATCGACAAAGGCGCGGTAAGAACTGAGGTCGTCGAATTCCTTGGCCCCCCGCATCAGCAGGGCGTCATGAACAGAGTTCTTGAGATGGCCATGGGAGCTTTCGATAGAGCCGTTCTCATGCGCGACGCCTTTGTTGTTGCGCGTCGGCGTCATTCGATAATGGGAGCAAAGCTGATCGTATCGGTGGGTGAGATCGACCTTGGCATCGGCGTCGAGGTTGCGGAATGCCGCCGACAGGCTGTCGCTTCGATGATAAAGCGGCGTACCTCCCACGGACCACAGGGCATTTTGAAGCCCTTCAGCCAGCGCGACAAAGCTTTCGCCGCCGAGAATGACATGGGCATGTTCGAAGCCCGACCAGACAAGCCGGAAGTGATAGAACAGGTGATCAAGCGGCTGGCCGGCGATGGTCACACCAAGACCGCTGGCGTCGGTAAAATCCGAAAGGCCCAACCGGCCTGGCTCGTGCGTTTGGCGGAAGATGACCCCCTGCGCTTCGCCATGGACAGCACGCCACGACCGAATGCGTCGTTCAAGCGTGCGGCGGATACCTTCAGAGAGTTCTGGATGTCGGCGCAGCATCTCGTTGTAGACAGCGACGGCACGGATACCGGGTGCGGCCTTCAGGAGCGGGACGACTTCGGTCTCGAATATCAGCTCTAAGGGATCAGGGCGGCGGCGTCCGCGCGGCGCTTTGCTCTGAGAAGGCAGTTGTACCTCCTTGTCGAGGCGGTATGCCGTGGCTCGGCTGATCGACGCTTTTGACGCGGCGACCTCTACGGAATGCGTTTGTCGGTACTTCATGAAGAGTCTCATCTGATGATCGGTTAAATGGCGACCCGGCACAAACTGGTTCTCCAATCCAGAAAACCGCAAATGTACCGGACCGACCGCGATCATGAGACGCCGAAAATCTGCGCCACGCCGGGGTATGACTACGATCGGGCTACGCCCTCACTCCGTCACACCCCGGCGCGAGTCTCATCCTGATTGACGCTGAATCTCATCGAGATCGCCGCTACGCATAAAAGAGCCAGCCTGCCCGTCTAACCAATGCGAGCAGAACTCTCGGGACATTGTCACCCAACTTGTAGAGGGCCATCTTCGGCGTCAAGGCGCAGACCTCAACCGCTTCCGAGCAGAGAACTACGTCGGGTGCTGGACATATTTGTGAAGAACCCAACACGGCACAATACTTTTATCATCACGGAATGGGCGCGGCAGTCGGCCAGCAGCCAGGCGCCTGTAAAATCCAAGTGTCGAGCCGACAGGGCCTTGAAGGCATGCCTGAAACCAGGATGAGGGAACATATCGCCGGATTGGGCCGAGTTGAAGAACGTTGTGGGCAAGAATCTGTGCCCTCACCTCATCAGTCCAATTCCGCCGCCGCCGCCGACAGGTGATCTTTGAGCTCATTTGGGGATCGTTAGCGTTCAGCTTCGGTAGGCGGACGTGCATTTTTGCGATGGTGGAAGTTGTCGGCAGGTGGGCAACACGTGAAATATGGTTCTTCACTGAAATCGAGGGCATCAGACACGTCCCGCGCTCGCCGCGACAGAGCGTCCGACGAGACCTCGAACCATCTTCCGCGAACACTTCATAGCACTGCCTGCAACGTGCTTCGTGTAGACTGCAATCTTCAGTACATCGTTAAGCGAGGTCGTGTCTGAACAACACCGTAGGCATGCCGGATCCTCCGTATTCGAGATGGAATAGAGCGCCTCAGGAATGGTCCCATTTCATCCCGAGGAGGAGAAGTGAAATTGCCATAGTGGCGTGGCGGCGTTTGTTCGCGAGGCTCATGCTACGTGAGTGTCGAGAAGATTGCGACGGATTTAAGTTTCGATCGCCGTGGTTTACCGGAATGCACCTTCCGCTATTTCGCCGCCGAGACGTTGGTCGAGTTCCTCGTGCTGGCCGTTGCGGCAACTTGGCGATTCACGCCGCCACCGCGCGCCTATCGCTGCGGCAGCACAGCCGGCTTCGACGCATCTTCATTCAGACAAGGCGATGGCAAAAATCATCGTCACGCCCGCGCGCGCTGGCCCTGTCGAGATTGCGGCCTTCCTGATGAAAGGCGACGTCGATCCGCTGGACGCCAAGAAGTGACCTTCGTCTTGTCGACCCCCCCTGCGGGAATAGAGCCAATCAAGCGTGCGGCGCGCCAGTGGGAGGACGGCACTTGGCGCGAGAACGTGCCGTTGCGGCAAGTGGAACATCCGTGTCGATTCTCGCGTCAGCGATTTTGAGCTTGCTCGGGCTTCCGGCGAGATTGAAATTGGGAATTTGAATGCCTTCACTGCAAACACACCGGATCTTCATTTTACGTGGCGCAACTTTCCTCAAACGAACCCGCACCCGTGCGGTATTTGGCCACATCCTCGCCGAGGCCGGAGCCGGAATAACCGGGTCCGAGCTTCACTCTCATCACATCAAGGGTGCCTGCCACGAGCAAACGCCTTATAATTGGCGCGAAGCCAAACCGCGTCGGTGACAGGGCACTCACAGTAATGGGCAGGGTGCGGCTGTGGGCCGGCAATTGCTTATTTTGACGCGTCGCTTTTGTTGGCATGCGCCTGAATTTGCGTGCATCGCTCGATCAGGTGCTCGAACGGCTCGGAATCGCCGAGCAGCAGGCCGTCGTCGACCATGCGCGCGTAATCCTCGCCGAGCGCACGCAGACCTTCTCCGGATGGCGTCAGAACCAGATTGCCGTTGACGGCTGCGGCGTAGTCGATGGGCGAGCGGTCGGCCGCCTTTTCCGCAAAAAACATGGATTTGTGTTTCGCCACGGCATTGGCGAGTTGCCGATCCGCGGATGCTTTGTCGGCGAAACCAGCATCGTCCAGCCGGACGACATCATGCCAGTGGCGGGCAAAACGATCGCCGCGAAGGCGCTCCTGCAGGCAGAAGACATGGATGGCGGTCGCTTTCTCCCACAACGTCCGCTCCGCGTGCATGACGCGGGGACTCGCTTTCGGAAATTCGACACCATCAACCTGGCCCGACGCGTCACAGTCGACGGATACTGGCCGGCTCGCCGGTCGACCGCGCTCCGAATTCGAGCATGACGCTCGGGGCGACATAGCCGGATCCGCTGCTCACCGCTTCATAGTCGAGGTAGAGCGTATCGTCCTCGAGGCGGATTGCCGCCGGAAGAGATTGAACGCGCAACGCGCCATAACCGGCTCCACCGAGCCCGCCACCCAGACCGGAAGCCGCTTTCGCACCTCGCTGGTCCAGTGTTTCTCCTCGCTGCGGGTTTTCGGCAGTGCTTCGTCATTGTCGCCAACCAAGTCCGGCGCCAGGGCGCGGATATCGTAGGTCAGGTCGACATCCTCGGAGAACCTTTTGATGACACCGTAGGCTTTCGAAAGCGAGGTGCCGCCCTTGAAGACGAGATGCTCACCGAGCTTGGACGAAAAGAGCGTCTGCAGCGTCCAGACGACCCAGACATCCTTTTCGAGGAGATGAATGGGCCGTCCGGTGCGGTCGGCCGCCACCGCCAAGGCTTCGCGTCGGTTATCCTTTGACAAGGTCAGAAACAGATCAGCGATGCGCAGCCTTTCCTACGCTTCTTGCAAGCCAGGTCGGAAACTGCGGAGCCGCCGCCACCAGCTCGCCGAACGCGTCTGGCGGCAGCTTTCGCTTGATCCGCGACAGTGCTTCATCGGCCCTTTCCGGCCCAAGCCATGCAAGTGCGCGGACCGCCACGCCAGCAGGTCGATCGGCCAAGGCCAATTGCCAGCGCGGCACGTGCTTGAGCTCGACCGTCTGCTGTCCAAGGGTCATCGTCCGGCTACGGCCGGATGTCAGGTAGACGGAGCGGACCGGGACCTGGGAGGTCAGGCCCAGGGCATTTGCCGCGGCGGCGCCATCGAGACGATGACCTCACCGCGCTGCTGCGCCACCGCCTCTACGGCCTGTTCGACCGTCGGCGGCCGACTGCCAAAGCGACTTTTGACGGGCCGCATATAGATACCACGGCCCGCCCGGACGAGCTCGCCACGCTCGGCCAGGCGCGACAGAGCCTGATCCAGGGCGGCTCGATTTCCGAGATGCAAAAAACTCTTTGCCGAAAGCGCGGTCCTTCCGGCAGTCGTTCAGCATGTCCCATGATTTGCTATGTCAGCTTTTGCATGGCATTTCTCTTGTCAGAATTATATGCAAGTTTCTGACAGTTTGCAATGAGAGGGGAAGACGGCGAGCCCGGACGGTGCTGACCAATTTTTATCGGTCAGTGACCCGCTGTCTCTTCACAATCACGATTCATCTATCAGGCCGTCAAACACTTCCACCATCGCATCGCTGATGGCCTTGCCTAGCGCGGCTGCAGCGTTTGCAAGCGCCTCGTCGTCCATATCGCGAGCGGCCATCGCAAAAGCAGTTCCCTCGGACGTTACGATTTCCCGCGCCCGCTCAATTGCCCAAAGGCCGAAGTCGCTGCGGCTGCTGATTTCCACGGTTTCCATGTTGTCCCCTGATTTGTTCGAGAGGACGGCTTATACCGATTTGCCGGACAATGCAGTCTGAAAACCGAGCCCGAGGACCGACTTTGATCTGTCTCGTGAGCGCATTCCCTACGGTAGCGTGCTCTATTGCGCCGCACCTTGGCGACTGCGGTGTCACCAGCATTTGTACTGCGGTATAATTTGGAAGCGCTATGTGGGGGTCAATGGTTCAATTTTGCCGCTCCGATAGCACCCATTTGTCATATCACTGAAAAACTTCTGACCTAACGAGGCTTTCCGGGCCTCCGTTCAGGGTGCGGCCGTCGATCAGGAGTGACGAAATCATGTTGGAACGTGTTGGCAGCGGATCGAAAGAGGTCGAAACCCTGGTCGTGGACCTCGACCAGAAAGACGTGACTGGCCGTTCTGCATCGACAAAAACCATCGACGCCGGCGAAATACGCAAGATCGCGCCGAGCGGCAACGGGCAGGCACTCGACATCTCCGCTGCGCGGGGCTTCGTCGGGTTTACCCAGAGCAAAAGCGGCGCCACCGCGATCCTGGTCGATGCAAAGGTGAGCACGCCCGAAACCGACCCGGGCAACGATCTCAAGATCGACCTGGACGGTTTGAAAAAGGTTGCCGCTTCCGAATTCGGCAGCACCGTTCCCAACAACATCACCCACCTGTTCAACCCGACCATCCAGGCGATGGCCAAGCAGTTTTACGGGGGAGACAGCCCCGCGGTGCGCGATCAGTTCAAGGCCGACGTCAAGGCGCTTCTCGGTCCGCTGCTCGACAAGGTAGGCGCCGGAGAGGTCAGTCAGGCTGATCTTGGCGGCCTTCTGGAGCGCCTGACCTCGCGTCTGAGCGCTCCCGGCGGCAAGGAAGTCTGGGGTTACCGCCACGCGGTACAGACCGCGCTCGAAGGGCTCGTCATGGGCGCCAGCCTGGTCTCGAAGCTCCCGGCCAATGCCGAGTGGGACAAGAGCGTCTCGCCGCTACCCTCCAGCAATCTCGCCAGCTATTCGTTCAACGACGTCATGGCGGCAATCATGATCGGCACCGGGCTGGCCGGCAAGGGCATTGCGGCCAACGGCTCAGATCGCGGGCGCTTCTTCGCCGGCAGCGGCGGTGACGCCTGGATCGCCGAGCGTATGTTCGCCACCACGGACAATGGCTGGAGCAAGACCGTCCAAAATCTCGATCTGCCCTATATCGACAGCGACTATCTGACATCGAGCCTCAAGAAGATGGACCTTGTCATGTCGGGCTCGGATGCCATCGAGCCGGTCGTGGAGCGCCCGATCGACGAGAACGACATCCTGGAAAGCAAGGTGCTGCGCGGCTACGCTCCGTCGACCGCCTATGAGCCGACGCTGAAGAAGCTCGACGAACTCAAATACGGCATTCTCGGCGACGCCGTGAAGGACGTGAACCGGAATTTCGTCGCGCCCGACAACATGGACCACCTCGACCAGCTGACGCCGGAACAGAAGGCGACGGTGCTCTACGATCTCATCGAGATCAAACAGCAGTTCAATGGCTATATGAACCAGTATGGCGACAGCGTGCCCGATGGCGAGCGCGTCGGCAAGGACCTCGATGCGCGGATCGAAAAGCTGACGGCCGATCCGGCGACGCAGCAGCATCTCTCGGATATCTTCGCGAGCGGCATGAAGGAATATCTGCAAAGCCCGGAGAATTCCGATCTGCTCACCAACATCGAAGACGCCTATCTGATCGATATCGGCGGCGGCAAGGCGATCGACCGGGCGCTGAGCGCCGGCAAGAGCTTCGAAGATGCCCTGAAGGATTATTATTCCGAACTCAACACGCTCGTCGATCTCCTGCCCCAGGATTATATCGACGCGCATCTCGACGCCGCGAACGTCACCTTCTCGAACATCGTCAAGGAACATTATATCGGCGACGGCCAGGGTGTCGATCTCGAGCCGCTGCTGTCGGGTCCGGATGACACATTTGTGCCCGGCGCAACGAATGACGCCATCAGCCAGTTGGCAAACACCTTCGCCGAGGATTTCATCAGCAAAAACGGCCCGGCAGATGGCGGCGAGACGCTGAAGCAGAACCTGGCGCAGGATATAGCGCGCGACGTCGACGGCGTTCTGCGCATGGTGCGCGGCGGTATGAAGCTCGACGACGCGCTTGCCTCCTTCAAGGATTCGCTCGACCTGCCGCGCCAGACCCGTACACCTGCCGGCATCGATGCCGAAGTGTACAAGGCCGGTCTGATGCACGCCGTGCAGATGCTGACGATGTCGAGCGTGCTGGTGGCGCACGGCCTCGGTGTCGGCGGCAAGTGGACGCCGGCCGATATCGCCGCTGCGGTCGGCTCGGCGACACAGATCGTCGGCATGACGATGGAGGGGCTCGGCAAGAACCTCGACGTTGCCGGCAAACCGTTCAGCGCCTTCGGCAATCAGCCTGGCAGCTGGGGCAAGGGGATCTCGATGAACTTCTCGCCGAAGACGATGGAAGCGGCAGGCAAGATCCTCGGCGCGGCCGGCGGCCTCGCCATGGCCGGCCTCGGCTTCTATTCGGCGTCGCGGTCGATGAAGGCCGGCGACCGCGCCAAGGGCGCGCTCGAAATAATCGGCGGCATTGCCGGTACCGGCAACGCGCTGATCGGTTTCTCCGAGGCGATGCTTTATCTGACCAATGCCATGTCCCGTGCCTTTTCCGGACTCGGAACGGTGGCGCCGGAAGTCGTGACCATCTTCAGCAGCGCCGCCAAAACCGGCCTTGCCGCGGCCGGACTGGTCACCGGCCTCGTTGCCTCGGCCGTCGGGCTGGCGCTTGGTCTGTGGGATATGGCCAATGGCGTGAAGAAGCTCGACAAAATGGAAAAGCAGCTGAACGAGAAGCTTGAACGCTACACCGGCGAGTCCGTGCATCTCGAATTTGGGCCAGACCCGTCATTCATCTGGTAGAGGCAGAGGGGCGGCAACGATGACCGCCACAGCCTGGGAAATACCCTGCGACCCCTCGGTAAAAATGTGATTTTTGATCTCCAGGCGCGAGGCCGCTGCATTTTATGCAACCGCGATGTCCGATCGGGCTTGAATTATCACGCAAAGGTCGATCTTATGCCTAACGTAAGGTAAACGACGTCATCCGCGAAAAGCGGAAAAAGAAAATCAAAGGGAACGCATGTCATCGATCGCACCAGCATCTTCGGATATCGATACGGTTTCATTTCTCCGGCTAAACGCCAATTCCGATCCAAAGTCCGAAAATTCCACGAGCCAGGGCAAAACCACGAGCACCACGGTCAAGAAGGCATCGCCTTTTGCCTCTGACGGGACCACGACGGCAGCCCTGACGATTTTCTCCTCTATATCGGCGCAGACGAGCAGTCCGAAGTTCGTTTCGCTGGCCGCCACGTCGAATGGCACGTCCCGCCCTACCGCGCCGATCCAGCCGGTCATCGATCTCCTGTTCAATTCCGATTTCATGAGCGAGATCAATCAGGGCTTCATGGAAGGGCTGAAGGACAAGGACAAATCCTTCGAGAGCATCGACGTCGTCAAAAACCCTCACAATTACACTGCCGAGCAGAAACTGATCATGTATCTCGATCTGCTTCAGACCAAGGCGACCTTCGGCCAATACAAGGACAGCCTCGGCGACAACCAGCGCGGCATCTACAACGACCAGGAGATCCTGAAGGATCTCGACAAGTCGATCGCCATCCTGGGCTCGGACCCCGACGTCAACTCGCTGATGACGGAGAAGGCGCTGAAGGCCTTCAAGCTGATCTTCTCCGGTTATCGCGTGGCGCCGGCCGATACGAACAAGGACGCTTCCGAGATCATCAACGACACGATAACGCGTGACGAGAAGATGAAGGACCTGCGTACGAAGGTCGAGGATGCCTTTGAGCGCGACATCGTCAATGGCGGCCTGCTGAATGACGGTCTCAAATCCGGCAAGGACGTCACCACCATTCTCAAGGAATATAATGCCGCCCTCGGCTTCTATTCCATGGTGCTTCCCGACGATTTCGTAAAGCAGCGCTCGGCGATTGCCGACAAGACCTATGCCGAATTCTTCGACAAGAACGTGCTGCCGACGATCTCCGATCCGACGACGGCGCTCGATGGCCTGATCCGCATGGGACTGGCCGGCAACAAGACCGAGCGGGAACTGAAGGGGCTCGGCTCCATCCTGCCGGTTGTGGATTTCGACCAGTCGCTCGGGCTCGGCGGGAGCCTGTTCCCCGATCTCAAGATCGACCTCGACGGTTTGAAAAAGGTTGCCGCTTCCGAATTCGGCAGCACCGTTCCCAACAATATCACCCACCTGTTCAACCCGACCATCCAGGCGATGGCCAACCAGTTTTACGGGTCAGACAGCCCCGAGGTGCGCGATCAGTTCAAGGCCGACGTCAAGGCGCTTCTCGGTCCGCTGCTCGACAAGGTAGGCGCCGGAGAAATCGGCATCGGCGATCTCGCCGGCAATCTGGAGCGCCTGACGTCGCGCCTGAGCGCACCCGGCGGCAAGGAGGTCTTGGGCTACCGCCATGCGGTGCAGACCGCGCTGGAAGGGCTCGTCATGGGCGCCAGCCTGGTCTCGAAGTTGCCGGCCAATGCCGAGTGGGACAAGAGCGTCTCGCCGCTGCCCTCCAGCAATCTCGCCAGCTATTCGTTCAACGACGTCATGGCGGCAATCATGATCGGCACCGGGCTGGCCGGCAAGGGCATTGCCGCCAACGGCTCAGACGGCGGGCGCTTCTTCGCCGGCAGCGGGGGCGACGCCTGGATCGCCGAGCGCATGTTCGCCACCAAGGACAATGGCTGGAGCAAGACCATCCAAAGTCTCGATCTGCCCTATATCGACAGCGAATATCTGACATCGAGCCTCAAGGACATGGGACTTTCCATGTCAGGCCTGATGAAGACGCTGATGCCCGGCACGGATGTGATCGATCCAATCATCGTCGACGGCAAGACCGCCGAAGAGGCGATCAAGAGGATCATCGCCCCGAGCCTCGACGCGCTGGCGGAAACCCTGTTCAAGGGCAATGCCGATGCCATGGCGCAATACAAGACCAATTTCACGACGATCTTCACCGCGCTTTGGGCGACGATGCGACCGGGCGGCAGCGTCGAAACGATCAAGGCCGACCTTGCCAAGCTGATCGACAAGACCGCGACGGCGGCGCCGGCAGGGGTCGATCCTGTCAAATACAAGGCGGCGCTCTCTTCCGGCGTGATGTCGGTGCTTACCGCATCCCGCTCCATCTATGCCGGCCTCAACATGACGAGCCCGACCTGGGACAGCATCGGCATCGTGGTTCTGCACGCCCTTGGCGCTCTCGCGCACATGGGCAGTGCGCTCGGCTCGGCGATCAAAGCCTCGAATTTTTCGCTGCTGGATGGGATCAGTTCACTCGTCGGCGTTTCCGACGAGCTGGCGCGGGCGCAGCGCAGCGTGCTCTCCGCCTTTTTCAAGAATACCGGGACGACGGTTGGCGCCGTTGCCGGCGTCGCTTGGCTGCCGGTGGAATATTACCAGTTCCTGCAGGGGCTCACCAGTGGCAAGGGCGATCCGGTCGATCTCATCTTCATGGGTATCGGAACCGCGGCGGACACGGTCGGCGCGATCGAGGGCATCGCAGGCGTTGCCAATATGCTGGTGAATTCCACCTTCCTCGGGCGCACGGGCGCAACGGTAGCGCTCGTCTCCGGCGGCTTCTCGCTCGCCTTCGCGATCGCCGGCGCGGTGTCCTGGGCGGCCTGGGCGGGCTTTGCCATCTACCAGAGCATCAAGCAGGAAAAAGCCTTCCACAAGCAGACCGACATGATGAACGACATGCTTAAGCGCACTGTCAACGACACGGTCGGCATCTACGCCAAAACAGGTCAGCGCGTCGGCGCCAAGGGCGGCGTCGCCCCCGCGCCCCGCGACCCGGAACAGCGCGAGCTGACCCCTGAGAACTGGGACGCGATCATCGCCGATATCGAGAAGCGCCGCGGTACGGCGGTGGGCTGATCCGGGACGCTTTCGCAACACCAAATATCTGGGTACTCACAGGCCCGGTTGGCGTAGAGGCGGTCGGGCCTGTGAATATTTGATAGCAATAAATTTAAGTATGAATTTCATGCGCAATCTGGATATCTGCTGCGCTTTATGGATAAAAACGTTCAATTTTAATATAAAGGTCGAGAAAGTTGTCAAAGCGATTGTAATTTCCGAAAATTAACCATCGGTTAAGTTTAAACAATTGACCGGCCGTTTTTTTATCCATATCAAATCATGCATTCATTTTGATAACTCCTTGATGGAAGTGCTCATATGGCCGTAGATGCAGTGAATTCCGACCTGAACCTGGCGCCTGCAAACCCTGTCTCGGTGGAGCTGACGACTGATAAGACAGATTCCAAGGACACCACCGGCAGCACGACGAAAAAGGTCGATCCGAACAGCGAGAGCGAGATACTCTCCGCTGCCGTGGACGCGTTTCTGCCAGGCATGATTTCCAACACCCTGATGCTGAACAATTCGCTTTTCAATTTCGCCAAGGAGGCGATCGACGAAGGCAGCGACGAGTAGCGTTCCCGTTCATCGTTTGCAGTTGACGTGTACCGAGTTGAGGAATTGCAATGAGCGGAGAAGAACTTACCGGCCGCGCCTTTACGCCGCCCGTTGATGGCGTATCGACAGGCAATGTGCTGAAGACCTCGGAGATCGTGGCGGAGCGGATCGGGCTGCAGCCGGCGGATTTCGCCGGCCTTCGGCCAACCGAACTCACCTCCATTCCCAACATCCAGGGCCGCAAGATCGCGCCTGAGTCCGACGCCGTCCCGCCCTCCTATTCACCGGAAGGCAATACCAGGCCCTCCAGCATTCTCGACCGGCTGTCGGCATTCTTCATGCCGGTGGCCGGGAACGGCCAGCCGGAGACGCCGCTGGTGCGATTTGCCGCGGACAAGGATCACAGCGGCCCGAAGATCGAAGACATCACGACATCGATCGACCGGCTGGAGAAATCACAGCAATTCGCGACCGGCACGACGCTGCTGTCGTCACTCACCCAGTCGGTGATGTCGTCGTCCAAACGGCTGACGCAGGGCCAGTGAATATCATGATCACATCGGCCCTTGCGAGATCACCGATCACTTCGCCCGCGCGCAAAGTCCTTCCGAAGGCCGCCATGCTCGCCCTCTGCCTGTTCCTCGCCGCCTGCAGCCAGGACGTGCTGACGGGACTCGATCAGCGCGATGCGCTGGATGCTCAGGTCCTGCTCGAACGCGCCGGCATCTCCGTCACCATGAGGAGCGAAAAGGGCGGGACCTATGCGATCGCCGCTGAATCAGCCGATCATGCCCGGGCGATCGAGTTGCTGGCGGGCGCCGGTCTGCCGCGTCAGTCGTTCGGAAATGTCGCCGAACTCTTTCCCGGCAACGGCTTCCTTGTGACGCCTTACGAACAAAAAGCCCGGATGAGCTACGCCATCGAGCAGCAGCTTGCCGAAACGCTTTCGGGGCTTGACGGCGTGGCGACGGCGCGCGTCCATGTGGTGCTGCCGGAGGAAAACGGCCGCGGGCTCATCAAGGAAAAGGCGAGGGCGGCGGCCGTGTTGCAATATCGCCCCGGCGCCAATCTCAACGAGATCGACATGAAAAGCCGGTCCGTTCTGGTCAACAGCATCCGTGATCTCTCTTACGAAGATGTCTCGGTGGTGGTCAGCCCCTGGTCGGAGGTCGGCGCGCCGGCGGCCCCGCCGGCAACGGCAGCATCGGCCCCGGCGGCAACCGTGACGCCGGCACCCGCCGCAGCGCCATTCTCGATGGTGCAAAGCGCTCTCTCGGCTTTCAAGGCCCCCAATCTGGCCGTGATCGGCGCAATTATCCTCGCCATCGGGGCATGCCTGCTGCTGCTGTTGCCGCAGCGGAAGGAGCGCTGAGCATGCGCACGCCGCGTTCGGACGGCGAGGCGATCTCGGATGCGGCGAGGATCCGCAGGGCAGCGCTGCTTTCCGCGGATATGCTGACGGCCGCCCGATGGGATGGGACCGCGCCGCTCCTTGCCGATGGGTCTACCCTGTCGCGGCGGCTGCACCGGCGGCTTTTCACGGAGATCGCAGAAGCCCATGGCGACCCCGCCACATTTGCCGACGGCGCCCGCCGCCTGATTTCCATGGACGCGGACGGACTCGCAAAGGCCGCGTTCCGGGCGGGCTTCGCCTATCATCTCGCAGCCTTCTGCCCCGCGGTCGATCGCCCGACCCTTGCGAGGCTCAGGGCCGCCTACGGCGAGGAAGCGGTCGCATTCGCCCTCGGCCACATCAATCTTTCCACGGCAACGCCGCCGCTTGATCTGTTGAGCGAGCAGGCAAGGCATGTCGTCGAGGCCGATGGCTGGTCGATGCTGACGCTTCTGGCAGACGAATATCGGATCTCTGCGGCATGGCGGTGGGCGGGCTGGCGCGACATGGCCGAAAACGGCTCGGCTTCCCTGTTGAAGAGCCCGGCGCTCGTTCTGGCGACGGCCGCCGTCGACGAGGTCGCCTCCACACAGGAAGGCGCCGGACGATGAGCTCGGGATTTGCACGCCACGACCGCATCATTCCGGCGGAAAACTTCGGCCAGATCAGGGAGGCGGCGCAAATTCTGGCGGCTGCCCGCCAGGACGCCGCCCAATCCCAGGCCACACTTGCAGCCGCCAGCGAGCAGGCCGCCCAAAACGGCTATCGCGACGGGTTCGAACAGGGCGTTCGTGATGCCGCCGCACGGCTTGCCGCCTCGCTCGGAAAAGCCGAACAGGAGATTGCCAATCTCGACAGCTGGGTCGAGGCGGTGGTTCTGAAATCGGTCGGATTGATCCTCGGATCGATGGAGGCCGACGAACGCACCAGGCGATTGGTCCGCCACGCCATATCCCAGACCGCAGAGGCCCAGGAGATCGCCCTCCATGTCGCCCCCGAGGATGCCGCCATGATCGCCCAGGCAATTGCGGATATCGATCATCGCATCACTATCGAAACGGATCCGCTGATGTCTGCCGGCGAGATCGTCCTGGAGACATCGGCGGGACGAAGCCAGATCGGCTTGAAAGACCAGCTCGCCACCGTGATCGAGGCCCTCGTCCATGGCTGACGCATTGCTTCGCATGGAGCGGACGCTCGAACAGACGGACGTGCGACGGCAGAGCGGCCGCGTGACGAGTGTTTCGGGCCTGCTGGTGCGGGCGCTCATCCCCTCGGTTCGGATCGGCGAGCTCTGCGAACTGCATGAGCCGGGCAGGGGCCGCATCGGCCTCGCCGATGTCGTCGGTATCGACGGCGAGACGGCACTTCTCTCGCTTCACGGCGAAACCCGCGGCATCTCCCAGCGCACGGAAATCGTCCCGACCGGCCGGGAGCCGGCGATCTCTGTCGGCAACTTCCTGCTCGGCGCGATCGTCGATGCGCACGGCAACGTCCTGCGTCCCTCCGCCAATCCGGCCGGCGAGGACGCGCGTTTCCTGCAGCCGCTCTACGGCCAGCCGGTCAACCCCTTGTCGCGCCGTCCCATCCGCCAGCCGTTCACCTCGGGAATTGCCGCCCTGGACGGATTGCTGACCTGCGGGCAGGGCCAGCGCATCGGTATTTTCGGCGCGCCTGGCGCCGGCAAGTCGACGCTGGTGTCCCAGATCGTCGCCAACAACAAGGCCGATGTGATCGTCTGCGCCCTGGTGGGCGAACGCGGACGCGAGGTCGGCGAATTCGTTGCCGGCAACATGCCGGAAGGCGTCCCCTCGAATGTGACGCTGGTTGTCGCCACATCCGACCGCCCGGCGCTGGAGCGGTTCAAGGCGGTGATGACGGCAACGGCGATCGCCGAATATTTTCGCGAGCAGGGAAAACACGTGCTGCTCGTCATCGACAGCGTCACCCGCATGGCCCGCGCCTTGCGCGAAGTGGGGCTTGCCGCCGGCGAACCGCCGGTGCGGCGCGGCTTTCCGCCTTCCGTATTCGCCGTCCTGCCGCAAATCTTCGAGCGTGCCGGCAACAGCGCAAACGGCATGATGACGGCTTTCTATACGGTGCTCGTCGAAGGCGAAGAGCAAGACGATCCGATTGCCGAAGAAACCAGATCGCTGCTGGACGGCCATATCGTGCTCTCCGACAAGATTGCCAAGGCAGGCAATTTTCCGGCGATCGATGTGCTGGCCAGCCGAAGCCGGACGATGAGCGCAGTGGTGAGCGAGAGCCATCGCCAGGCAGCCGACAGGCTGCGCGCCCTGCTTGCCCTCTATGACGAGGTGGAACTGCTGATCCGCGTCGGCGAATATCGCCAGGGGCGCGACGCAGCCGTCGACGAGGCCGTCGCCAAACACGGGCTCATCCAGCGCTTCCTGTTTGACGGCCAGGGCAAGCCGCAGCCGTTCGGCGCGATCGTCGAAGCGCTCGAGGAGCTTGTCCGATGAATATCGCCGCGCCCGCATGGCCCCGCTCATCGATGGCCGGGAGCTTCTTTTCCCGTTCCGGCACGACGATGCGCGCCGCCTGGCAAATTCCGGTCCGGGAGCAGACGCTTTCCGTTCGCCCGCTGTCCCCCGATATCGCAGCCGCGCGGATTGCCGATCCAGTCGGCATTCTCTGCCGCGTCGGCGAACGGGAGCAGACGCTGATTGCGTCGGCCGGCGCATTGTGGTTGCTGGCCGAAAGGCTTGAACCGCTGCTCCTCTGGGAAAAACTGTCACCGCATGAAAAGGCGGCGGTGGTGGAACATCAGTTCGCCGAGGCCTTCGAGGCAATCGAGAACAAGATCGGCATCGGCCTTTCGCTGCTGGAGATCGGCGCGCAGCCGGAGCCGGATTTTAGCGGCAATTTCGGCTTCGAAATCGGCTGGAGCGGCATGAGCCTGCCCTTGAGCGGCCGTTTCGATGAAACCTTCCTTGCCGGCCTCGTCGGCTGGGCAAGCCGCCTACCGCGCCGCACGCTCAATGCCCTGACGACGGCGGTCAACATCCGGCGCGGTTATGCCGTGCTGTCGGTCGGTCAGATCAAATCCCTGCGATTGGGGGACGGCATCGTCATCGATGGGGGGGCACCGGAGACCGTGGTCGCGATCACGGGTGAACGTTACCTTGCAACCTGCATGCGCTCGGACAAAGGCGCGGTCCTCACCGAGCCGCTCCTGTCGACGCCAACCGGACCAATGAGGCATTTCATGACGAATGACACCGTCGATCAGGAATTGCAGGGCGAGCCGCGTCCGTCGCCTGTCGACAGCATCCCGATCAAGCTGGTCTTCGATGCCGGACGGCTGGAGTTGCCGCTGCGCACACTCGAGACGATCGGCGAGGGCTATGTGTTCAACCTCGACAGGCCATTGTCGGACGCCGTCGATATCATCGCCCAGGGCCGCATTATCGGACGGGGCGAAATCATTTCCGTGGATGGGTTGAGCGCCGTTCGCGTCACGGCGCTGCACGACTGATGGAACAGAGCTTTCCTCTTGCCCAGAGCCTCGCGGCAATGGCGGCGATCTCGATGCTGCCGGTCATTGCCGTGATCGCAACCTCCTTCACCAAGATTTCAGTCGTCCTGCTGATCGTGCGCAATGCGATCGGCATCCAGCAGACGCCGCCGAATCTCCTGGTCTTTGCGATTGCCATCGTGCTCTCGGCCTTCGTGATGAACCCGGTGCTGCAAAACAGCTGGCAATTGCTGCTCGCCCATAGCGGCGATTTCGGCACGGTCAGTGGCATGGCGGACGGCATGATCAAAGTGGCAGCGCCGCTGAAGGATTTCATGCTGAAATTTTCCGACGCCGAGGTGCGCGACTTTTTCGTGCAGGCGTCGCAGAAGATCTGGGCAAACGCGCCGGCAACCCCCATTGCCTCCGACGATATCACCGTGCTGACGCCGAGCTTCCTCGTTTCGGAACTGACGCGGGCCTTTGAAATCGGATTTCTGATCTATCTGCCCTTCCTGATGATCGACTTCGCCGTCTCCGCCATTCTGGTGGCGCTCGGCATGCAGATGATGTCCCCGACCGTGGTGTCGACACCGCTGAAGCTGCTGCTGTTCGTCTCGATCGACGGCTGGCGGCGATTGCTGGAAGGTCTGGTGCTGTCCTATGCGCAGTGAGCATCGCGCCTTGACGAAAGCCCCGGTTCGAGCGCCTGCCGCGCCCACGCGAAAGGCCTGCCGTCATGGGTGAAGACCAGGTCGCAGCCGAAATCGGCATGTCCGTCATGGCGACCTTCGCCTTGGCCGGCCCCATTCTAGGCCTGGCCGCGCTTCTCGGGCTGATCATCGCCATTTTCCAGGCGGCAACGCAAATCCAGGAGCAGACCATCGCGCAGATCGTCAAGATTTTCGTGATCTCCATCACCCTGCTGCTGTTCGGCCGGGTGCTGGCAACGCCGCTGATCGAACATTCCGTTCATATCCTGAACGACTTCCCGACCATGGTTCAGTGAGGCGGGGCGGATGGGGCCGGATCATCTTCCGATCGTCGGCATCGAGGTCGCGGCACCGGCCGCGGCGATGCTCGGCGCCGCCCGCGCGCTCGGGATCCTGCTGATCTTCCCGATCTTCTCGCTGTTCAGCATCGTCGGCATTCTGCGTTTCGGCCTGGCAATCGGCCTTTCGGCGCCCTCCGTCGCCTTCGCCTATTCGGTGCTGGCTCTCGGAGATACGTCCTGGTTCGATCTGGCCGCCCTTTCGATGAAGGAACTTTGCTTCGGGGCGCTTATCGGCATGGGGCTCGGCATTCCCTTTTGGGCGGCCCAGGCGGCGGGTGATATGACCGATGTCTATCGCGGCGCCAATGCCGCCAATCTCTTCGACCAGATCAACGCGCTGGAAACCGCGCCGCTCGGTTCGCTGATGATGTCGATCGCCCTGGTGCTTTTCGTCAGCGCCGGCGGCATCATCGATCTGGTCGCGATTTTCTACAAGTCGTTCGAGTTCTGGCCGCTCTTCAAGCTCATGCCCGCCATGCCCGACGATCCGCTCGACATGATCCTCGGTGTATTCGGCCGGCTGTTCAAAGCGGCCGGATTGCTTGCCGCCCCGTTCATGATCGTCACCTGCGCGCTCGAATTGTCGCTGGCCTTCGTTGGCCGCTCGTCGAAACAATTCCCGCTGAACGATAGCCTGCCGGCCATCAAGAACTTCGCGGTCGTGGTCATTCTCGTCATCTACACGGCCTTTATCTCCAGCTATTTCCACGATCTCTGGATCGACGGATTCAACGAGGTGAAAGCCATGCTGGAGGTGACCCATGGCCAAAAATGACGATACCGAGGAAAAACCCCTGCCGCCGAGCCGGGTGAAGCTCGATCGGCTCCGGCGCGAGGGCCAGGTTCCCCGCTCGAAGGAAATCCCGGTTGCGATCTCCGTCCTTGCCATCGCCGTCTACGTCACCTGGGGCTTGCCTGCTATCCTCGAGGATTTCACCCGCAGTTTCGATAGCGGCCTGCAGTCCGCCGGACGGGCCGACCTCTCCGACGCCGTCACTGTCGGCTTGAGCGAAACCGGCGTGGCGCTGCTCGATCTCATCTGGCTGCCGCTTGCCACGGGTCTTGCCGCGACCATCCTGGTGTCGATCCTCGACGGGCAGGGGTTTCCCGTATCGTTCAAACATATGAGCTTCGATTTCACCCGGCTCAATCCGTTCGAGGGCATCAAGAGGCTTTTTTCGCTCGCGAGCATCGCCGAGTTCGTCAAGGGGCTCGTCAAGTTTGTCCTGCTCGCCACCGCCGGCGGCGGTGCGATCCTCTATTTCCTCAACAGCATCTTCTGGTCGCCTCTTTGCGGAGAAGCATGCACGCTCTCCGCGACAGCCCATCTCCTCGGCTCGATCCTCGTCATTGCCGCCGGCATCATGGTGGCCGCGGCGTTTTTCGATATCCGCATTTCGCGCGCGTTGTTCAGGCACGAACACCGCATGACCAAGACCGAGGCGCGGCGCGAATACAAGGATACCCAGGGCGACCCGAAGCTGAAATCGGCGCGCCGGCAAATCGGCGCGGAAATGCGCAGCAGCCCGCCGCGCAGGCAAGGACCAGGCCGGCAATGAAAAGCGGGAGCCTAAGCCGCCCGCTTGATCTTCGCTTTGCGGTTCCGGTGGTCGGGCGTCTCAGACGCCCGATTGGTTGTCACCTACACGCGTCCAGTTCTTCACATCGTCCAGCGTGATATCGGAGAGGAACGTCACGCTGGCAAGTGAGCTGTCGGTGCGGAAGACGTTGCTGCCGTGGGAGAACGCCCCGCCGTCGATGGTGACGTCGGCGTCGATCTGCTTGCCGCCGTTGGTGCGCACGAGCGTGGTAAAGCCGTCAGCGACGAAATCCTTCAGATAGAACCTCGTGTCGGCATTGATCTGGAAGATCTTGTCGGTCGCGCCCTTGGCGGAGCCACCGACAATAGTGACGTCGCCGGCGCTTTTTACCGTCAGCGCATCCTCGCCGACATTCTGCCAATTGACGTTTTCGAGCGTCGCGCCGCCATAGACGTGGATTCCGTCGGCGCCATTCTCGCCGAGATTGACATTCTTGAGCGTCGCGCCGTTCTTGAGAATGAACAGCGGCGATTGGGTTTCGGACTGGCCGCCATCGCCGAGCTTGGACGAGGCCGTATAGGTCGCGCCCTTGCCGTCGAACACGCCGCCATCCACGACGATCGGCTCGTTGACGACGATGACGCTGCCCTCTTTCGAGAGGTCGGGTTTTTCCGTCGTGGTCTGCAAAGTCGTGGCCTGTTTCTCGTCGGATGGATCCACCTTCTTGGAGTGGGATTGCCAGTTGATGTGCTTGCGCAGCAGATCCTTGGGGTCGGAATCCATGCCGTTTTCCGACGTTTCCCGCGACTTCGGCACATAGGAGGTCAGCGTCGGCGGGTTGCCGGAGAAATCTTCGAAGGGCGAGACCTTGCGGGTTCGGATGGCGGTGAAATCCGTGTCGGCCCTATTGCTGCCGCCAAGGCAATCGGACTCAAGGTCGAAACGGGAGGTTCTGTCGAAGTCTATGGGCCTTTGTCCATCTACGCCACACATTGCATTCATCCCCAGTTGGTCTCGTCTACTTCACTTGCTCTATCAGCCCGGCCTTTGTTTGGAGCCGGCAGCGTTCCGGATTTGCCCGATCTCTCCGATGGTTTCGATCGTTATATCCCTGTCGATCTCCTCCGCCGCCAGCACCGGAATGCGGCAGTTGTGGTGGATCATCAGCGTCTGGGTGAGCAGGCGCCACTCGCCCGGCACGATGATGATGGGATCGTATCCCCGCTCGTTGGCGTCCTCGAGAGCCTGCCTGGCTTTCTCGGCCAGCAGGCGCAGCCTTTCGGCTATCTCGATCTTCTCGGTCGCTCCAGCGGCGTCATAGGAGCGGATGAAGTGGTCCCATTCGGCGGGAAGCACCAGCGCCGGCAGCAATCCGCGCCGGTCGAGAAGCCCGAAGGCGATCTGCTTGACCAGCGCGGCGCGCGCCATTTCGGCCAGGGCATCCGGCGCGTGATCGGTGCCGGCGTGCAGCATCACTTCCAGCAGTCCGCGCGGCTGGGAAAGCGTCACGCCGGAATCCAGCAGGCGTCTGACGACCGCGACCGTCAGCATCAGCGGCACCTGGGTGGCGACGTCGATCGCCAGTTTGCCGAGACGCGGTTCGAGGCTGCCCAGCCATTGTGCCGCGTCGTCGACGCTGAACAGGGCGCCGATATGGCGGCGGACGATGCGCACGATGTCGTCGGCAATCTGTTCGGCCGTCCGTTCGGGACCGCAGCTGACGAGACCGGCGGGCACGTTTTCGACCTGAAGGTGGATCAGATCCTCGGCCATGCGGGGATCGGCGTTGAACGTCGGCACCGTCACGGAGACGCCGACGGCGCGCGCCGCCATGCGGATCCGCCCGTCCAGCATTTCGCCGAGTCGCATCGCCTCAAGCCGCGCCAGCGTTTCCACCGCGACGGTGGCGATGACGGGATCGCCATATTTCGTCCTGTCGAGCGGATAGGAATTGGCGCTTTCCACGGCATTTGCCGATCCGGCCGCGGCTGGGCCGGCGCGCCGGCGATGCACCATGAAGGCAAGGCCCGCCAGACACAGGCCGATCGCGCCGAGCACGCCTGTGGGAAATCCCGGCACGAAGCCCGCGCAGATCGTCAGCGCCGCCGCAATCGCCAATGCACGGGGCTCCCGGAAGAGTTCGCGGCCGATATCGCTGCCGAGACTGCCGTTGCCGTCATCGGACACGCGGGTCACGACGATACCGGCCGAGACTGCCATCAGAATGGACGGAATCTGCGACACCAGACCGTCGCCGATCGACAGCAGCGTATAGAGATGGGCGGCCTCGGCGAAGCTCAGGCCCTTCTGGAAGATACCGATCGCCAGGCCGCCGATGAGATTGACGGCGACGATCACCAATCCTGCGACCGCATCGCCCTTGACGAAGCGCATCGCGCCGTCCATCGCCCCGAAGAACTGGCTCTCCTGTTCGAGGCGCGACCGGCGCTTCTGCGCGGCTTCCGTGGTGATATGGCCGTTACGCAGGTCGCTGTCGATGGCGAGCTGCTTGCCGGGCATGGCGTCGAGCGTGAAACGCGCGCCGACCTCGGCGATGCGCTCGGCGCCCTTCGTCACCACGATGAACTGCACCAGCGCCACGATCAGGAAAATGATCAGCCCGACGACGACATTTCCCGCAACGACGAAATCGCCGAAGGCCATGATGATCTCGCCGGCATCGGCGTCCGCCAGCACGAGCCGGGTCGAGGAAATCGTCAAGGCCAGGCGGAACAGCGTGCCGATCAGAATGACCGCGGGAAAGGTCGAGATTTCAAGCACGCTCTTCAGATAGGTCGTGGTGATCAGCACCACGAAAGCGAAGGAGAGATTGAAAGCGATCAGCACGTCCAGAACGATTGTCGGAAGCGGCAGCACCAGCATCGTCACGACGGAGGCGAAAAACACCGCAAGCAGCATATCGGTGCGTTGCGCAAGCATGGCGATGGCGGATGACCTTACCTTCATGATCCGGCTTCCGACGCCATCGCCTATTCTTGTTCGCTGCTGGAAATTTCGGCGAGCTTCGGCTCGGCACTGCCGGCGGGGGCGAAATTGACCGTATCGTCCTCACTGTCGCGGGAAACGGTCATCTGGTCTTTGCCGATCTCCTTGATCCGCCAGCCGCTCGAAACGACATCGCCTTCCTCGTAGCGGCGGCCGTCGGAGCCGATGATGAATCTGACGGGCGTATAGCCGGCGGCGGCGACGAAGCCGTCGAGACCGGAAGAGAGGGCGGTGAGATCGACGATGGAAACGGAACCGCGCCGGCTCATCGAGGCGATGATGCTGCGCAGCTTGGCCTTGTCGGGCAGGCAGAGAGGGCGCGATCCTTCGCCGATGCGAATCTCGTCGGCGGTGGCGACGATGCTCAGATCTTGGGGAAGCTGAGCCATACGAATGACCTGGCGGATTTCGGCAGCAATTGCCGCCGATGACGGCGCCGGTTCCGGCGCGGCGGAAACCCTGACGAGCGGGGCTTCGTGAGCCGGCGCATCGCTGTTGTAAAGCCCGGCCAGCAAAAGCAACGCCGCCAGCCCGAGAAGGCCGGCAGCCGCAATCCGGCGTGGCGCGAACCGCACGCGCCCGGCGCCGAGACCTTCGAGTTCGCAGGCCGTGCCGTCGAAGGAGATGGTCTGCCTCTTCGTAAGGGTCATCGTCCGATCGCGTGGGATGGAACGACCGTTGATCACGACGTCATCCCGCAGCGCGGTCAACGACACCGTGTCGGAGCCGCGGGAGCGCTGCAAACTGATGGTAAAGGCGGGTTCTGGTTTGGCGCCGAGGATGATCAGGTCGCAATCGGCGCTGCCGCCGACCACCTGCCGCTCCGCCGTCAGCGGCAGATTGGAGCTGCGCCCGGCACGCGTGATGCGCAAGACCGGTCCGCCGCTGCCTGACGCAGCGTTGCCGGCGTTACCTCTGAATGTCGGCGAAGAGGAATCTAGATCCATAACCATCTTGTTCCCGAACCGTCCGTCGAGCGGCTTTTATTGTCTTCGAGAGCGGGGAAGCGAGACGGGCGAACCCGTCTCGCCATTGTTTCAATCAGCCTGGGCCGATCTTCTTGATGGCGTTTGCGACGCCGTTGATCTTGGTGATTTCGGTTGCAACCTTCAGGCTCTGCTCGGTCGCTTCGTTCTGGGCCGACTTGAAGGCGGAAATCGCCGAGCCGATGCCCGCATCAAGTGTCGAAGTACTAGCCATGTCTTGAACTCCTTGCATGGTTTTGGCGGCCAGAGCCTTGCAGAATTCAAGATCGAATTCAATAGCTTATGTTAAAAAGTTATTAATTCGCGATATGTACAACAAATGCGCGAAATGGATATCCGTCCTGTTCCCAGCGGACCGATGATCTGCAACAGTAGATCAGATAATTATTAATAGATTGGATTTCGCAGCCCTGCCTTCATTCGTTCATTAGTTGTCGGGCGATATCCGGATCGTGAGGTAAACTCAGATGTTTGCGCGTTTTGTTTACATGGCCGCTATCGGACTGCTGGCCTCCTTTCCTCCACCGGCCGGCGCCAGCGAGCGGGAGGTGCGCCTGGATGTCGTCTCCCTGCCGCTTGGCGATGTCGTCCAGACGCTGTCCTTCATGTCCGGCATCCCGGTCACGACAGTCGGGACGCTGAGCGGCAAGGTCGAGCACTGGTCCGTCCGGGAAAGCGGAGCCAAGGCCTTTGTCAAGCTTGGCGATGCCAGCAATCTCTTCGTCGCCTATGACGGCAGCCGCATCATCATCGCGCCGAAGCAGGAGGTCTCCACCGTTGTCCTCGATCGCGGCGGCCGCAGCTGGAAGACCGAGCAAAACGCCATTCGCGCGCTGTTCCCGCTGCTGCCGGACGATGCGCTGCGTGAAGATCCCGCCAGCGGCTTGGTGCTGGTGCGCGGGCCCGCCGTCTTCACCAAGGCCGTCGAAGACGTGCTGAGCCGGCAGCAAGCCGACAGCATCAAGGTCATCAAGGGCGGCCAGCTGGAAATCCTGAC
This sequence comes from Rhizobium sp. BT04, assembly GCF_030053135.1. Lineage (NCBI taxonomy): Bacteria > Pseudomonadati > Pseudomonadota > Alphaproteobacteria > Hyphomicrobiales > Rhizobiaceae > Rhizobium > Rhizobium sp. BT04. Next base: position 336,440 of record NZ_CP125650.1, read on the forward strand.
GACGAACAACGGTGCCTGAGCGGCTGATATGAAGGCGTTGAAATCTCTCAGGCAGTTGCTGCAGATCCGCAGCCTGCGGGCGGACAATCTTTCCCGCAGCCTCTCCGAGGCGCGGGCGGATGCCGAAAGCGCGCGGGAGCGGGAAACGAAAGCCTCCGAAGCGCTCGACATCGCGGCAAGCCGGGCCGCCGGCAATCCTGTCGTCGACGTATTGCGCAAGAGTGGTGTCATCGCCGCCGCCGAGCTTCAGGACGCGCTGATGCGACAATCCGTATTGCGCAGCCATGAAGCCGATGCCGGCCTATCGCTTGCGCAACACAAAGCCGCCCGGCGCGCCGCGCAAGAGCGGGCAGAACACGTCGCCGCCGATTTTTCGCGAGCACAGAAGGCGGTATTGCGCGTCGAATTTTCGCTTGAAGCAGCGGAGAAAATCGACCGGTAGGGAGCTAAGAACCAGCAGATGAACCAACCGGCTTCTGTTCTTCCATCTCTTCATCGACAATCGAGCTGACGAGGGCAACGACCCGGCTGCGCACACGCGGAGAAAGGAGCAAAACGTCGTCTATCAGACGCCGTCCCTCCGCCGTGGAAATGTAGGCAATCTTCTCATCGATCTCTGTTATGATTTGCTGGCCCTGAGTGGTTTCGGGATCTGGAAGACCTTCGAAAAACCTCGAAACAGGGATCTTGAGGCAATTGGCAAGCTCGTAGAGCATCGAAGCGCTGACGCGGTTCTTACCGCTTTCATATTTTTGTACCTGCTGCAAACTGACCCCGATGCCGGCGCCGAGATCCCCTAGGGATACATTCGACTGCATTCGGCGGATACGGATTTGCTGTCCGACATGCCGATCAACTGGATGCACCAACTCGCGCGCTACATTCGACTGTTCGGCTTGCGCAGGCCTCGAAGTCCGGACCTGTGCTGCTGCATAGCGCTTCATGGTGGACACCCCGATGGAGAGTTTCACGCGGTGCGCCCCCGCTGAAAACTCGCTAAACCCACTGATCGGGGAGTTGGAAACCGTACACGACGGTCCTGTGGCCTTTAGTTCCGAGGAACCTGGACATACGCCACAGGCTCCTCGACCGAAGGTCAAGGAGTGTGATGCCGTTACGGCCGGCATCAACCACGTGTAGGGGTTTCCACACCCCAGGGCAGCGCGTACTGCCCTATCGAAAAAGATAGCGGGAATCCGCCCGCTGCGCAACCGAATTCTTTACAAGATTCAATAGCTTCGCTTTACGCTCGGACACTTGCCTCAAAAGCGAGAGGTCACGCTTCGGGCGGTAAAGTGGTCAGAAAACCAAAGGAGGTGCGATCAGCGGAACGCCCATTGCGAGGATTGTCTGCCCACTCTCCCGGAAGAGATGACGATGACACCTGGGAGAGCGCGGACGTCGTGGCGATCGAGGAGACGGACGATACCGTCACCGTACTTCTCTGGCATCTGAAATACTCGCAGGCAGTAATGGGGCGCCGGGCGGACGATCTTTACCTCGTTTGCGGTCAAGCACAGAAGGGGGTGAAGGGGACATGGAGCTTGAAGAACCTCATCAACCACCTGACCGTGAGAGAAACATCACATCTTAAGGGCCGGGCCCGTTTCATTCGAGGCAGCCTGAATGACTTGGCCACGCTTCGAAAGGCTGCCCGACGCAAGTTCATCGAGTACCGGATCGGGATTGTACAGCCGGGTCTTAACGGTGAAAACATACCCGCAGAACATCTTGCGCTTCTGGGAGCGACTGCCACTTCATACTGTCTGTCACCGGGTGTCCCCTAATGACTGTCGCGAACCGCACCGATCCAGCTTAGCTGCCGGCCACCGTCTCCAGCGGCGCTACTTTCCATGACGGCAGGGCCGCCGCGAACTGTCACGGCCTTCTTGGGGCTTTCGATATCGAAATTGACGTTGTAGCGGTTCCACTCTGTAACAGCGGCAGAGCCGCCGACAAAATCAGGGGTAGGAATGCTCGATGTCCTGCCGATTGTTGCGGCGGGTGCATAGCTGCAGTGCAACATAGACGCTGGCTTCATGGCGCTGGCCCGAGTATTGCTATTTTCATCGAAGCGATGCTTCCTCCCGCAACGCTTCGAAGTTTAGACGGCCCACTCCTCCTCCCAAAGGGACGTCTGTGGGAACAGCGGCACTCCTCCTCCCAGGTCGCCGTTCGGTTCTTTTAGGAAAGCCTGCCGCACCTCCTCCCGCGGCAGGCTTTTCTATTTCGGGGCGATGGGCCGTCAGAGCCCGAGATCAAGTTGGGACTGGGGTCGTGCATTGCCGATCGGAGGTCGTCAGCGTTGAAAGCGTGACGCCGAGCAGCCGCACTGGCCGCTTGAATGGATAGACAGTCGCCAATCGACGGGGCATCGTTCGATGGTGTGCTCGAAGATCTTGGCTGGTTCGGCAAACGGTTCACGCCGGACATGCGCGCCGATGTGCTGCTGTTTCGAGCGGGAGACCGGCGGCTGGTTGCCGTGGATCCCAAATGGATCCCGCTTCGGCTAACGTTGCGTTTTTATAAGATCGACAGGACGCGTGTGGCAAGCAACCAAGTTTTCCTATCTCCAGCGCCGGCTGCGGGCGAGGGCCCGGTCGCGTCTTTGAAGGCCATGATGTTCGGCTGCGTCAAGAGCGCGGCCATGGTCTATGACGATCAACCCATCGTCGACCATTTCCGGCGGATCGACGCCGAGAGGATCATGGGCGCGAAATTTCGCTCTGCGCAAGTAAGGCACGAACCGTCGAGACGGCAGTTCCTAATGAGCTCATCGAAAGGTCATATCATGCTGAAATACAAGCTCTACGTACTCGTGGTAAAAGCCGACGGGAATCTCGCGATCCTCGCCGCGCTTGCCATGGTTCTTACCGCGATATGGCGCGGCGTTTTACCCATAGGAAGTTTCTACTGAAAGACTGGAGGTGCAGGATCATTCCTGCACCCTCCTCACATATCACCACGTTCGCAGTACGCGTGTCACCTATCTCTCACGCGCAACAGCGGAAACGACAAGGTCTGTCATTTGAGAGTTACCCGGAGCGCCCCACCAGTCGCAGAGGGACAGGTAGGAGAAGTCGCTCACACTGTCACCGTAGCCGATCACTGGGCGACCTGGATGCTCCGTCCGAAGCTTTTTGAGCAGAAATTGTGAGGCCACCCGTTTTGAGATCGCAGGCGGAACTAGCGCAAGGTTATTGCCGTTGTGGTGTCGAACCCAACCCCGTTTTTCTCGAATGATCGGCACAATCTCTTCAAGGCGTGAGCCGTCTCCGTCAATCTCTTTGAAGACAACATATGTCGCGAGATCAGCTTCCATCACCGACCAGCACCGGATGTGGACGCCAAGTTCCCTCGCCTTGGTCCTGCCCTCATCGAGGAGCTTATCGAAAAAGCCGGCAAGCGGCCGGAGCTCCCTTGCGACGACCTCATGCCATTCGGCGTCAGGCTTGCCGTCCTTTTTGAGGATGACGGCACCGTTCGATACGATTGAGTAGCTTTCAAACGCGATCGTAACGCGCGAAAGAGCCTCAGAGCCGCGCGCCGTAACCGGGATGGCCTCCGTGGAGACGAGCAGCCACTCGACAAAGGCAGCTTGAATCTTCGTCATATAGGAGTTGCTTCCATTAATGGATTTGGACGCCAATACCAGATCGGCTTCCGCAATCTCCGGTATCTTTTTCTTGGTTTGAAACAAGGTGTCGTCGAGGTCCACCAGAGCAATGGGCTTCATATGCGTACTCCAAAATGCGACTGGTTAAATATCTGATCGATTGCCAGATGTGAGCTTTCGCGGATTCTCCATTGGCAATGAATTTTACGATACGGAATTTGTCACATCTCAGTTTCCTTGACCTGCGCGCCGAGCTCGTAAGTAGACATACGTGGAGATTAGGAGACGTGCCGGATCAGCGTGACGGCGCGGTAGGGGGCGATCTTTCTAGGGGAGACGACATACGGGACGCCTTTGTTGTCGATCAGGTACATGAGGGCCGCGAGTTCTGGATCGGTTGGCGACGAGACGTACACCTTTTCCGGCACACGTCGCAGGATGGCTCTGGTCGCCTCCGCAATGCCCGGCTTTACTCGGTTGATGTTCGTTACGGCGTCCTCCCCCATCACCCAGGCGACGGCAGCGGCGGCGGCATCGCGATGCGCCCGGCGGGTCTCGATACTCCAGACGCTCGGGATTTCGGTTGCAATCACAGTGGAGACATCATTCCACATACCATCCACGAATGATCGGGAAATATCGTGTTCCGCGAGATTATCCCACTGGACGCAGGCGTGGAAGTCACCGGGACCGACGAGGGCAGCGTTGAGGATCGAGCGGCTGATAAGCCCGGATACGGTGCATCCTAGCATTCCGGAGGGAATAAGCCAGTCGTCGCCCGATGCGGCGAGCCATGCGCAGCCGCAGGGGTCGGCCAATACAACTAGCCGCGCAGGCCGGTCTGAGTAGTCCTTGAAGCTCTTTTCGAGTTGGTTCGCAATTGCTCCTTTGCCCGTCCAGCTATCTACGAAGACGATGCTCTCGACAGGACGCCTGGCAAGAATGTGGCGCATAGCCTCGTCGTCAACGCCCTTGTCGCGAATGATCGACAACCCGTAGTGTCCGACGTCCCGGCCGAGTAAGGCGATGGCCCTCTTGAGAAGGATGCCGAAGGGCACGCCGGCGCGGACCAAACTGACAAGGGTAATAGGACCCTCGACCGACTGCACGATCGCGAGGGCGAGGCGTGCCGTCTCGGCGCCCATGCGCGGGCCACCAGTGGCCATGGCCTTAGCAAACAGCTCCATGTATTCGCGGGTCGGGGCCATCTCGGCGGAAATCATTTCCGAGTAATGCCGCCGCCCGGATTGGATGGCCTCTTCCCTCGTGGCCGTGTCAGTAGGCTGAATATCCACTCTCTTGAGAAGGAGCGTCACGTCGTATTCGGCGTAGGAGCCTAGTGTGGCAGGGGAGGCGATGCTGTCATAGGTATCCCCCATGGGAGTGATGTCCTTAGGTAACGCGACAGCAGTGTTGTGTCGCTGTGGACTGGCGGAAATGTCCGATCGAGTGAGCCGATTTCGAAGCGGCAGACCGCATGGCCTAAGGCGGCTTCATTCACCTTCTACGTCTGAAAGGACAATGGGATCGCCCAGTGCGGACATCAGGCTGGCACAGACATTTTCCGGGCCTGTCTCCGAGCAGAGTATAATTTTCGAGTACAGCGCTGGATCGACGTTGTAGAGGTAATGTGGAACCGTTCCGCCGTAGTTGTCGGAGAACGAAAGTACTGAACCGATCGCGTGGCCTTTCGACAGGGGAGAACGCGTCACGGATGAATAGAAAACCTCAGCGCCCTCCTTTTCCAAGCGCTCCGCAAGCAGGAAGGGCTGCCACACGTGTTCGCCCGTTCCGAGTACGAGGGTAATCCCGTCATCGGCAGCGTTTGCATTGAGACCCTGCAAGTGATCGACGACGCCGAGACGCGCCCAGTCTCGAGCGACGTCGGGACAGACCTCGGGCCGCTTAGGACGGTCACAGGAAGGGACCTGCGGAGTAGCTGCCGTGAAATCCCCACGCGGAGTCCAACTGTACCGTCCGGAAACGATAGTAGCCTCACTGACTGTTCCCGTGATCTCCGCGCGGGCAGCGCCTTCTGACCAGTCGGTAAGCGTAAGTAGGACTGTGTGCTTCAGCTTCAAACGAATTTTTGCAGGAAGGGCAGCGAAGATGTTGGCAAATGTCTTACCTGTCGAAGCCTCATCGTCAACGAGTACCAAGCCGGTCGCACCATGAACCAAGTCGCGGAGCCTTGCCTCGCATGGTTCGTGCAGGAGGTGCCGCGGGGCATGGCTATGCTCTTCCTCAAATTCGCACAGCAGCGGCAGTTTAAGATCATGGCGAGTGGAGCAGATATATATTGCATCGCCGCGACCAGTGAGTTCGCGGAACCGCCGATGGACACCCGCACCAAGGCCAATGCCCGCTTCGGCTATTCCGATGAACAAAACCGGACCAGGAATATCGGCAGGAATCTGACGTGCAAGGAGGTCGAATGCATTTCCCATGACCGAAGGGCGGATCGGCAGGAATCGACCAAGAACCTTGGAAACAAACAGAAACGAGCGGTTCGGGTTGATTCGCTGCCCGAAGCCGAACATCTCGATGGGGGGTACAAGGCTTCGATCCACGTGAACCGAGATAGTGCCGTCGGCGAGTTGCGCAGAGTATGTTGAAGGATTCACCATTGCCAGCTTTCGAAAGTACGGACGTTTACCGTGGAAAAAATCCGTGCCATATGTTTCCGTGACGCCGCACGCTCATGGCGTCTCGTTGACGAGCAGGGTAGCACTTACCTCTCGAGGCTCAGAGTGCATCCGCGCCACGATATCGCAGGAGAATTCGCCGGCCCTTGGCGCGAAGGCCAGCACGGCCGAGCGCCTCCCTGGTTTCAGCTTCGTTGGGGCTAAATCCCGATCTGAGGCCTTCCTGCCCCGTCGATGCGGCTCGTGACCCATCTCCGACAAAGCGACTGGGGCGATAGAAATAGAGTTTACGTCAGTTCATCCTCGCTCTCTGCGGTGAATCAGTAGCATGAAGTGAAGCAAGGGACGTGCCACTCGGACATGCAGCACGAATGGGAGCTGAATAGGCACCAGAACTCGAATATTGCATTCCAGGTCTCACGCGGCAGATGTCCAGATTGCCGGGAAATTTCGTATTGCATCCATAACGGCTTTGGGCGACGGATTGCGGGACCTGCCATGGCAAGCGCGTGCGGTCGCGAAACCTCAGATGGCGGCGAAGCGCTGCAGTTAAGAGAGATGCTGGAGCGTATATTCGCCTAAACGCTGCTGACGTGGCGGTTGGGCCTTTGAACGGTGGACGAGATCAGCCGGGAAAAAAGGCGTAGCTTCATTGAAATCGGCAGGGTGTACCCCGCCCACTACCGGGGATCAGAGCAGGCCAGCCTTGGCCCCAACCTGCGATGATAGCAGGTGCCTGGGGCACCTCCAGCACGTCGAGGGTTCTGCATCTTCGTGTCAGCCAATAGCCGACAGTTCGCACCACGTTTGTATTCGCTTTGTCTGCTTTACGACAGACTTAAGTCTTGATGCCTGCACTCAGCCGTCGTTGTTCAGTCCCGGCATTTTCATGGAGCGGATCGAGGGTGAAACGTTCAGGCTGCGAAGTCTATGTCTTGCAGACGAACTCGTAGTGTGAGGCCCTTGAGGGTCTTGAGCCTGCGTGACCTGCCACTGAACTTTCATCCAGCGGCGATTAGAGCCTCGGCGGTTTTGAATACGCCAAGTGGCGCGGTGTGAGCAACCGGCAACGCGGATCGTGTCCCAGCACCTGGTGTAGCTGACGGTAGGGAGTAAAGCCGAGCGCCCGCGCGCTTCTCGTTGCGCTGTAGCGGGTGATCGGCTTTGCGGGCGGCCATCAGTGTTTTCCGCTAGGGTCGGGTTGTTCAAGACCAACCTGACGGAAAGATCACCGATGACCAATGACATGATGAACGTGCGTTCGCTTGTTGAGAAGAGTGCCGATGCAGATTTGTTGCGTGAGATGATTGGCTTTGCCGCCGAGCGGCTGATGGAGTTGGAGGTCGGCTCGGCCACGGGTGCTGACTTCGGTGTGAAGAACCCCATGCGGCTCACTCAACGCAATGGCTACCGTGACCGCGATTGGGAGACGCGGGCTGGCACCGTCGAGCTTCGCATTCCGAAGCTGCGCAAAGGCAGCTACTTTCCGAGCTTCCTTGAACCGCGCCGCATGGCAGAGAAAGCTCTGACGGCCGTTATCCAGGAAGCGTATATCCAGGGAATCTCGACTCGTTCTGTCGACGACCTGTGGTGGATGCGACCTATCTCAAGGTCCGGCGTGGCGGCCGCATCGTCTCAGTCGCCGTCATTATCGCGGTCGGCGTCAATAACGACGGTCGGCGCGAGGTCCTGGGTATGGAAGTTGGCACCTCGGAGGCCGAACCGATCTGGACGGAATTCCTGCGCAGGCTAACGCGCCGCGGTCTACGCGGGGTGAAGTTGGTTGTCTCTGATGCACATGAGGGCATCAAGGCCGCCGTTTCCAAGGTTCTCAATGCCACTTGGCAAAGGTGCCGGGTTCACTTCATGAGGAACGTGCTCGCGCATGCTGGAAAGAGCGGCAGGCGGGTCGTATCCGCCTTCATCGCGACGGCCTTTGCCCAGGAGACCCCGGAGGCAGCAAGCGCACAATGGCGCAGTGTCGCCGATCAAATCAGGCCGAAAGTGCCGAAGCTTGCCACCATCATGGACGACGCTGAAGAGGACGTGCTCGCCTACATGACCTTCCCCAAAGAGCACCGGGCAAAGCTGCACTCGACGAATCCAATTGAGCGTCTCAACGGCGAAATCAAGCGACGCACCGAGGTCGTCGGCATCTTTCCGAACGACGAAGCCATCGTCCGTCTCGTCGGTGCATTGCTGCTCGAACAGAATGATGAATGGGCCGTTCAACGCGCCAGGTATATGACGCTTGAGACCATGGCCCAAATGAGCGATGATCCCCAAATCAGCCTGCCCCGCTGTGATGTCGGGTCAGGAAACGAGCGGGACAGCAGGCTAATACACTGCCCGAATTGCCCCGTGTGGACGGCAAGCGTCAAGCCTTGATGCCAAATTCAAACGGATATGAGTGGGGCTTCGCAGCTGCGGCGAGGTCTCGATAGGGTCCGACAGTAAGCCCGAATGAGTGGGCACAATGGGACTGAAAGTGGGATCACTTGGTGAGCCCGTTGTTCCCGCGCGGAGTTCCCGCCGCTATTCTCGCAAATGTCGGACAGCCGCCGCCCTTTGTCGCATTTGTCGAGATCACGACAATCGGTTTGTCCCGCTCTGCTCTACGCACCCGTCAAGCCACGGAGTGGTGCCTGCTTCGCAGCTTTGAATTTGAGAGCGAGCGGGCTACGGCTCCGTCATTGCTGGGGGTCCGATAGGGAAAGCCTGTTCGAGATGCGTGCTTCTCTATCGTCGCACAGGGCGTTTTCAGCATCTTGGGCCCTCTCACCGGTCTGAACAACTGTTTCAGCTTGATCATTTGAGGTTTTCGCAACCGAACGTGCTTGCCGTGGCTGGTCGGCAAGCCGTCGCTCGAACGATCATGGAATGCGATACTAAGTTTTCCGGAATCTGGATTCCAACTGGAATGCAGGAATACGATCGGTAGTAGCGTTTTTAGCTCGCATTTTACGCTGCATTTTCGAGTGGCACGTCGCTTGCTTCATTTCTCGTGCCGCCGATTCACCGAAACTCAGAAAGAGCCAACGCAAGCTCTATGGTGGTGCGAATTGCCCACTGCTCCCGCGCCCAGACGGCGCGGAACCGGCCTAAAAGCGGCATTAATCTTGGCGAAGGACAATTCAAATCCAAGGGAGAGTAAGATGAGCATCACACGCAGACATGTCATCGTTCAGGGTGGCGTCATTGCAGCAGGCCTGCTCGCCAGCGGCCTACCGGGGACAAAAGCCTTCGCGCAGATACCGTCAATCCCTTGGCGGCGCTCACTGCAGGGCTTGGCCTGGAACGACCCGATCATCGAGACCTATCGCGACGCAGTGCGCCTTCTCAACGCCCTTCCCGCCAGCGACAAATTCAACTGGGTCAACCTCTCGAAAATTCACGGCAGCGGTGACGTCGTCAAATACTGCCCGCATGGCAACTGGTATTTCCTGCCGTGGCACAGGGCCTATACGGCTATGTACGAGCGCATCGTTCGGCACGTGACCAAGAACAACGATTTCGCTATGCCGTTCTGGGACTGGACCGACAATCCGTACCTGCCCGAAGTGTTCACAATGCAAAAGACGCCCGACGGCAAGGACAATCCACTTTATGTTTCGTCGCGCACCTGGCCAATCACGCAGCCGATGCCGGACAATATAGTTGGGCCACAGGTTCTCAACACCATCCTAACGGCGAAGCCATACGAGGTCTTCGGCACCACCCGCCCCGAGGGACAGAACTCACTCGATCCTTCCTGGGTCACCACCAGCAGCGGCACGCAGGGGGCGCTGGAATACACACCGCACAATCAGGTGCACAACAATATCGGTGGCTGGATGCCGGAAATGTCGTCGCCCCGCGATCCGATCTTCTTCATGCATCATTGCAACATCGACCGCATCTGGGCGACCTGGAATTTGCGCAACGCCAACAGCACGGATCGACTCTGGGCCGACATGCCGTTCACCGACAATTTCTACGATGTCGACGGCAACTTCTGGTCCCCGAAGGTCTCTGACCTTTATGTTCCAGAGGAACTCGGATACAATTATGGTTTCCGGACCTACTTCAAGGTCGCGGCGGCGAGCGCCAAAACGCTGGCCCTGAACGATAAACTCACGTCCGTGATCGCGGCGACGGCGACCGATGCTGCAATCGCCGGCGTGACGACCACCTCCACGGACAACAGCAAGGCGGCAACGGAAAACGTGCCGCTTTCGCTGCCGATCAAGATCCCGGCGGGCGCATTGCAGGAGATCGTCCGCCAACCGCCTCTGCCATCCGGCATGGATACAATGGATTTCGGCGCGGCACAGGAGCAGGCGGCCTCCGCTCCTCGTGTGCTGGCATTCCTGCGCGATGTCGAGATCACCAGTGCCAGCACGACCAGCGTTCGGGTGTTTCTCGGCAAGAACGACCTTAAGGCCGATACGCCCGTCACCGATCCCCATTACGTCGGTTCTTTCGCCGTTCTCGGTCATGACGGCGACCATCATCGCAAACCATCCTTCGTCCTCGATCTGACGGACGCGATCCAGCGGGTTTACGGCGGAAGGGGGCAGACGGATGGCGAGGCCATCGACCTGCAGCTCATTCCTGTCGGATCGGGAGCGGGCAAACCCGGCGCCGTAGAGCCCGCAAAGCTAGAAATAGCCATAGTGTCCGCCTAACATCCGGACTGGCTGGGTTGTGGAGACATCGATGCGCTATCATCGTTGGGTGCTTATCGCTATTCGTGCGGCGGCATTATCGATGCTGCGCATCGTCAGCCCGGTTCAAGCTAACGAGAGCGACATGCGGGCAACGACCAGTAAGCCCGCGACGATAACCATATCGAGCAGAGCAGTCCACTCATCGGTTGATACCAGTGCGCGGGTCGTCCTTACTGTCACTGGTTATGAACCGTCGACTTCAGGACCAGTGACGACGGTCGTTTCGCTTGACTGCGGCAGTAACGTTCGCGAAATTGGTAGGTTTGGTATTTTTCCGAACAAGGCGTTTTCGGTATTGGACGGGGCAAAGCCTCAACGATTTGGGTTTCCCTTGCCCGATGACCCGTCTTGCCGTCAGCCACAGACCGTCATTATCCGGCTGGAGCCTCAAACAGGCGGCGGTTCGGGCGCCAGCATCACTATCAGCGACGCTAGCATTGAATAGATTGGCAGTCGGGGCTGATTTGCCGCTAGCTCCAGAACCTTGGCGGCAATGAAAGTCCGCCGGATAAAATAGAGGGTTTTGATAGGTTGTTGTGACAAAGGTCCAACGCGCAGCGCCTATCGTGGTCAACAGTTTACAGTCTTGCCGCTGCATTCGGCGACTGATGGTCGTCTGCAAGCAGGCAAAGGTTTTTGGCCGACCCGAGACTAGGCTCAAGATAAAGTCGCTCTTAAAGGCATTGAACCAACGACGCGTTCCTAGATCAGTAAAGTGACTCTTCAACCACTTCAGATGCTTGCGCGGAGTCTGTCCGAAAGCTGCATTGACTTCGCACGCGGTCCAAAACCGATTCAGACTGCGCGTTCAATTCAAAACTGAAGATTAGACGTGTGCTTTTAATGGCACTGGATTTGCAAGGACACGGGCGGCGTGCGGCCATAGGTATCGCTTCCATTCGTGATAGAGAGGCGCGGAGGTTAGTCTTGAAACGAAGAGATTTTTCGACTGTTGGGCTCACTGCTCTTCTCGCCGGGATCGTATTCCCGGCTTTTCCCAGCACCGGATTCAGTGAGCAGCGAAAGCCGTCCATCCCCGCACTCCCTGATCAGCGGAAACTTTGGAGTTGGATCAAAAGGCTCAACAGTTTCGGCCCCCGATTGACCGGCAGCCCGGCGCAAGCACGGGCAATCGATTATCTTGCTGGTGAGTTGAGAGGGATGGGCCTTGAGGTGAAGCGCGATCAACTCACGATGCGCCGGTGGATGCCACGAACCACCGCGTTCAAACTGTCAAATGGTGAAGTAATTGAGGTAGCGGCGCCGTTCCCGTATTCCGGGCTTACACCTCCCGGCGGTATCTCGGGTAAGATGGTTCTTTTCAACGGTCGGGTTCAGGCGTTTGAGAAAGCCCGCAGCAAAATTGCGGTGGTGACGGTAAAGCGTCGGGATCTGGCGGCATTCCTCGAACTGGTGACCAATCGACGCGGCAGCCTGCCGGAAGGCATAGACTTTCCCAAAGCCGTAACCACGCCGCTTATCACCGGTTTGCTTGGCGTACCGATCGACAAGGCGCGTGAAGCAGGGGTTTTAGCCGTCGTTTGCATTTTCGAAGGCGTCTCGGAAGTGCAGTTGAAGGGGCAGGTGCTGCCATTCACCACACCGTATTGGGGCTTACCTGCAATATGGGTGGCGCAATCTGAAGGAGAGCGGATCAAAGCCGCGAGCAAGCACGGTTTGAGCGGTCGCCTGACCTTGGATGGCACGTTGGAAGACGTTGCGACCGATACGATTTATGCGGTTTTGCCGGGCTGCAACCTGCTTGAGACAATCATCATCAACACCCACACCGATGGACCTAATGCGTGCGAAGAGAACGGCGGTGCTGGGGTACTCGCTCTGGCGCATTATTTCTCCTCGCTACCGAAATCTGCCCGCAACCGGAGCCTCGTCTTCGTACTCGTCACGGGTCATTTCCAGCTTCCCCAGTTCGGCCGCCACGGGAATCAGGCGACGGCGACCTGGCTCGAAATGCATCCAGAATTGTGGGACGGCAAACCCGGCCATGCTAAAGCCGTTGCAGGAGCTACGATTGAGCATCTTGGATGTACCGAGTGGCGAGATGACTTTGCAAAAGGGCACCCCGCGCCCACCGGGAAGCCGGAACTCGATTTGATCTATACCAGTAATAAGTCGATGAGTGACGTGTACATCGCTGCCGCACGCGGGCGCAAAAAGGTACGCGCGCTGATAGTCGCCCCAGCGGCGGCGCAGGTGATGTTGGGCGAAGGACAGCCATTATACGCATCAGGAATTCCGACGATATCAAGCTGTCCGATACCGGACTATCTTTGCCAGGTCTTGCCGGGCGGAGGCTTGGACCGGCTCGACCCTGATTACGCCTTTCAGCAAGTCGAAACCTTTGCCCGCACGGTCGACTTGCTCGACAGGATGCCGCGTGGTGAGATCGGAATCGTTCCGTTTAACCTGTCCACTGTTATCGGTGATCTGCTGTAAACCTGACCAACACTAACGCCAGCGAAAATGGCGGTGTCACGCGGTCGGCACTTTAACTGGCGCCGAGGATCATCTGGCTGTTCACGATAGTGCCGGGTCATAGCCGTCCCATCTGGGCACGCTTCGTCATGCATCAGATGACCGGCCTGCGTTTCCACATCGCGGCCTTCGAGGCTCTCGGCGGCGCTCCGCGGGAGTGCTTTGCGACCGGATGAAGACTGCCGTCATCGGTGAGCGTCAGACAGAAGGCATCGTCTATAACCGTGCCACCACCAGCCTTAGCCCCAACCAAAGCCACGCGGACGGCCGCTGAAACATCCTAGTTGGTGGGATCCCACACCGCAGGCGAATCCATCACCTCCTGTCCTCCGATAGTCTCCAACGAGCTGGGAGAAACTGCTGATCCAGGCTGAATGAAGACTTTGTGTGGCTTTCCCTGGCGACGAGCTTGCTGCCCCCTCTCCCGGCGTAGCTGGCTGACCCAGTGCTTGGCATAGACATTGCAGGGGATGAATGCGGCGGTAACTCGTTGGGGTCGGAAGTCGTCAAACTGCTTTCCTAGGCGTCGGCATTGCCTACCGAGCACCTCGCCAGACGGAAGCACGATCGATCTGGCACGTATGTATGCGTACGGGATCATAACCATAGAGGAGTTGAAACGATGGCGGATATTCTTACATCTCTAAACCCGCTCCGGTGGATTGAAGCGCCATCCACGGAACTGGACAGCCAAGTGACCCAAAGTCTATTCCCGATGTTCCAACGCTTGGCGGCAGCGGGCGCTGAAACCGCTAAAATTCTGCAGGTTGCCTTATTGCGCCGCGTGCAAGTCATGTGCGACACCCACTCTACCCGCCAGGGAAAGCTCTTTACTGAGGCCGAACGTCTTGCCGAGAGTCTACGCGAGGTGCACGGCAATGGGAATTTGGGCCACGCTTGGGCGGAATACCTGCGCGACGCTAGTGAGCGCGCCATATTGTGCATGGATCTTCTCCGACAGCGCGGCGACATCTTCCTCGAACATGAAGCGGCAGGCTGTCCGCCGGTTTTCTTCTGCGACTACGAGACAGTTATGGATGGAAACGATCTGCCCTTGAAATCCAATTACGTGTTACTTCGAATGATCCCGCCCCAAGGTGTTAACGTCGATGACACGAAGCGCCCCTTCATAATCATTTGCCCGCGCGCCGGACATAGTCCCGGCGTCGGTGGCCACAAAGAAGACAGCCAGGTCGGCGTGGCGTTCCGGGAAGGTCACCCGGTTTATTTGGTGTCCTTCCGCCGAGAGCCAGAGGGGGGGGCAGTATCTCTCTAATGTCACGTATGCGGAAGCGGCCTTTGTTCGTGAGGTCATGCGCCTGCATCCGCTTGCCCGCCTTCCAGTCGTAGTCGGCAACTGCCAAGCTGGCTGGGCTACCCTTCTGATGGTTGCGACAAATCTCGACTTAGCTGGCCCGATCATCCTCAACGGATCGCCGGTGACACCTACCTCGGGAAATATCGGCGAAAATACCCTCCGCTACATGGCGGGCCTCTTCGGGGGAGCTTGGATAACCATGTTTTTGTCAGATCTGGGCGGAGGCATCTTCGACGGCGCCCATCTCGTACAGAATTTCGAAACGCTCAATCCCGAGCGCCAGTTATTCATGAAGTATGTCGAACTGTTCCGAGATGTGGATGCGGCGAGCGAAGCCTTCCTTAAGGCTGAGAAGTGGTGGGGCGGCTTCTGCCTGATGCGGGGAGACGAGATCCGCTGGATAGTTGAGCACCTCTTTGTTGGTAATCGACTGGCGCACAACAAGGCGTATGGGGAGCCGGACCGGCGGCATTTCGACCTTAAGAAGATCAGGGCGCCTATTATCATATTTGCCAGTCATGGCGACAATGTAACGCCGCCGCAGCAGGCGCTGAATTGGATCCCCGAAATCTATGACAACGAGGAGGAAATCCGCCTTCTCGGCCAGCACATTATTTATATGGTACACAACGACGTCGGTCACCTCGGTACATTCGTTTCCTCGAGAGTAATCAACAAAGAATACAATGAGGTTGCAAGCACGCTCGAGGCAATTGAGGCGTTGTTGCCTGGCCTTTACGAGATGCGCATCACGGACATTCAAGAAGATGCTGGACACAAGAGCTATAGTGTTGAACTGATCGAGCGCACCTTCGAGAATATCCGTGAGTTTAACGACGGCCATGACGATGGAGGTCCCTTCGCTGCCGTCGCCCGCGTCTCTGAACTGCAAGCGCAGATCTATCACACAGTTGCCCGCCCCTTTGTGCAGGCCGCGGTCACAGACATCTCAGCAGACGCCAGCCGAATGTTCCATCCAAAGCGGCTGGAGCGATCGCTGCTGTCTTCTCAGAATCCGATCATGGTTGGCTATAAGTCAATTTCAGAGCAGGTACGGAACTCCCGGGCGAACGCAGCAGCGGAAAATCCTTTCCTGGCTGCGGAAGCGCTCTATTTCAAGGCTGTCGAACAGGCGATCGTGGTCATGCGCGACTGGCGCGACATGGGTTATGAGCTCGCGTTTCACATGATCTGGAACAACCCCTGGCAGCGATATTTTGACAATCCCCACGAAGCATACCGCAAAGGGACGACACTTGACGATATGAGATGGCAGCCGGACATCGCCAATGCGCTCAGGAGGATCGCGATCGGCGGACTCGCCGATGCCATCATCCGTATGGTCGTACTCCTGGTGAGCGATCGTGGCGGGATCCGACGCGACCGCCTGGCGCGCTGGTCACGGGTGCTGACCGAGGACGAGCCCTTCCGCTCACTAAGCGCTGATCATTTGGCCGAAATCACTCGCGTGCAGACGGCTATCGTCACCTTTGAGCCGGAGCAAGCAATCGAGACGCTGCCGCTGTTGCTAACGGAACCGAGGCAACGGCAACTCGCTTATGCAGCCGCTTGCTATATCCCGGGCTCCAGGGCGGAGATGTCATCGAGTACTGTTGCCATGCTACAGCGCTTCGCGGACGTGCTTGGCCAGCCATCGATCGTCGATGTGATTGAGGATCCGCTGGCAGTGACATAGTTTGTTCGTAGAGTAGCGTCTCGATCTCACCGAATCACATAATTATTGGTTTTCGCTCGTTGGTCACGGAGGCGCTTGAAACAATTCCATCGCAAATCCAGCCAGGACCGCAGATCGGAAAATTGCCATTGGACATCCGT
Source organism: Rhizobium sp. BT04 (assembly GCF_030053135.1). Classification (NCBI taxonomy): domain Bacteria; kingdom Pseudomonadati; phylum Pseudomonadota; class Alphaproteobacteria; order Hyphomicrobiales; family Rhizobiaceae; genus Rhizobium; species Rhizobium sp. BT04. The sequence continues at coordinate 353,060 of NZ_CP125650.1, forward strand.
CCTTTACAACGCAACGATGCCGTAATCCGGTTCAGTGATCGGGCCGGCAGAGGGCGGATTGAAACTGTGGAGGAAGGCTCTCGTCATAGGGCTGGCGCTCGCTGCAAATCATCGTGATCGAACGCACTGGCCATACGGTTGATCTCGGCTGACCGCGCACCGACCGCCTTGGCGGTCTCGCGCCACCTTGCGGTGTCGCGACTTCCTTAATGATCGCGCGAGCCTCGGCGAGCGTTAGGGCGTAGAGCCCTGCAGGTTCTTCCAGCAGGTCAAGGGAGCAGGTGCCTTCATCAAGATCAATGTTTGTCGTCAGCGCGCGCGCCTTGACATCCGTAGGCACTGGATTGAGGTCATAGGCAGGGGACAACGACCAGCTGGCTTTATTGAGCCACAGAAAGCCGTGATTTTTCTCCCCAGCTCAGAGCTAGAGCGGGCTGCAGCGAGAAGCGGCCCGGGTCCTCGAGCCAGGCACGATCATACTCAAACACGATTGTTTCGGCACCACGGGCGCGATTGCTCCGGGCCAGATGGGACGTGTGCGGCCGTGAAGGTCGAGATGAACTTCGAAATCAGCCATCGCGTGACGATCCCGGTGATCGCCTTGGGTGAGCGTGCTTGGGCAACTCTGCATTGGCCAGAGACTGGCCGACGCTGTCGTCACCGATGTCGGCGACTTGGCTCAGCCCATCTAGCAGGCCGAGTGCCTGGAGGACGCCTGCATAGATGCCGATGCTGACATTGGTGTCGCCGGCCTCGATCTTTTGAAGCGTTGAGCGTGAGGTGAAGGCACGTTCGGCTACTACCGCCATAGGCAGGCGGCGACGTCGACGTGGATGTCTGCGCCCAGTTTGCGCAACGCGCGCCGCACCCGGAGGGTTGTGAGGTGTCGGAATTTGTCACCTTCGCACTACAGATTGCACTAGATATGTAGCACGAAGGTTACAATTTTTCAAGAGAGATGGTCAGAGAGAAAAGTGGTTAGAATGGGAATTGCGGATAGCGCAAGTACGAGCCAGGCTGGCAGGCGAAGAAAGATGGCGGATCTTGAGGCGCTCAAGATCGATGCCGCCTCCGGACCGGAGGCGCGATCGGAACCACTATCGTCTGCTGATGCGGCTTTTGCCGATTGCCAAGCTGCACCCGGCCGTTAGTCGAACGGGTGCTCCTGGAAGATGCGGTGGTGTCGGTGACCGTGGACACCTCGTCGATCAGGGTCGCAACGTGGCTGGTTTTGAGAAATCGGCGGGCGGACATTGTCGGCCATCAGGACACCAATTGAACTAGGCCATTTGGACTAGAATTTCCACTTATGGCGCGCCAACCGATCGGTTCCTCATGGATCGGGAAGCCGACCTCTACACAGCGGGCTCAATCCTCGAGAATAGTTGCTAATGACCGCTCATCAGACAATCTGATTGAAAGTTCCCCGCGAAGCAGCCATATATTTAGCTCAAATTCATTAGTGCTACGTAGGACATTGATCATGGTAGATGTGGAGCTGCAGGTCGCTCGGCAAAATGCCTCTCTTCGAGTGCAAGTCGAAGAAAGGCTCAGACAGGCTATTGCGACGGGCAAGTTCAAGCCGGGGCAAAGGCTCGTCGAGCGCGAGCTTTGCGAAATGATCGGCGTGGGTCGCACGTCCGTCCGTGAAGCGCTTCGGCAGCTTGAGGCAGAGGGATTGATCACAAGCTTCCCCCACAAGGGTCCAGTTGTCAGTATCATAACCTATGAGGAGGCCGCTCAGCTCTACACCGTCCGCGCGCTGCTCGAGGGGTTTGCTGGTCAGCAGTTCGCCGAAAATGGAACGGCGGAAGATATTGCCACTTTGCAAGATGCCGTTAGAGAATTCGAAGCGTCGGCGGAAAGCGGCGTGGGACACAGGCTCATCGCTGCCAAAAACGCCTTCTATGACTGCTTGATGGATGGCAGCAAAAACGTCTTCGTCAGGCAAATGCTAACATCGCTGCACAACCGGATCAATCTTCTGCGCATGACTTCGATGACACAACCGGGGCGCCTCAAACATAGCATTGCAGAAATCAAAGAGATTGCCGAAGCGATCCAAAATCGCAACGGACCCAGGGCTGCGGCCGCTTGTAAGCACCACATTGATATGGCTGCGAAAGTCGCACTCGAGTACCTGCGCAACAACACCTCAGGCTGATGCCATAAGATTTTCCGAAAATTGACAGATTGTCTGATGCTGGAGGTGGCCGGGTGTAATTAAATCCTTCAGGCACGGTGCTTTTGACAACGCAACAACCTCTCTGGTGTCCATCGGACGATAAGATGGGTGCTGCTTGCACGTCATTTTAAGTGAGGTGATTGAAGAAGCGACGGCAAAATTGGCGTCGTAGCGAGGGCGCGCCGGCCCAAGCATGAATTTTCCGATTGACAGATTGTCTGATAGGTCGTTAACTACTCCTCACTAACGGAGGTAGCTGATTGTGCTTGCCTCACATTCGGGAGCGGGACGTTGTCACCACGAAAAAATCTGCGCGTCGCCTTTATTGGTCTCGGCGCAATGGGCGGGCCGATGGCACAACATCTGTTGTCGGCTCAATTCGAAGTCACTGGCTTTGATCTATCGGCCGAGGCTAGGGAAAGGTTCGCGGCCGTCGGCGGCGTTCCGGCAGAGACGGTAGCGGAAGCATTCAATGGGGCCGATGTTGCGGTTACCATGCTTCCCAACGGCAAGGTTGTTCAAGACGCGCTCTTCAAGGATGGGGCCTGGCAATCCCTGAGTGCTGACGCGCTTGTCATCGACATGAGCTCATCGGCGCCCAATGATACTCGTGAGCTCGCAGAGCGCTTGCATCAGAAGGGCTTGCGGCTGGTCGATGCTCCCGTGTCAGGCGGAGTGAAGCGAGCCGTCGAAGGCTCTCTTACTATCATGGCAGGCGGTGCTTCTGACGATATCGATCAAGCTGATCCCATCCTGTGCGCCATGGGCGGCCAGATTTTTAGGACAGGCCCGATCGGCTCAGGGCACGCCATGAAAGCCATCAACAATTTCGTATCGGGAGCCGGGGTTCTGGCAGCTATCGAAGGCGTTCTTCTTGGCCGAACGTTTGGTCTCGATCCTAGAACGATCGTCGATATTCTCAACTCGTCGTCTGGCAAGAACAACGCAACAGAAGTGAAGATGAAGCAGTTCATCCTCTCGGAGACTTTTGGCTCTGGTTTTGCTTTGGGGCTTATGGCGAAAGACATTAGGATTGCAGCGGACTTGTCGAAGGCGCTCAATCTCCAGCTGCCGACATTGGCCGGTACCGCTGATGCCTGGGATGCTGCTCGGCATGCTTTAGGCCCCGATGTCGACCATACGAAAATTGCGCAGTTCGTGAAAGATCAGGCCTGACCGCGAAAAACTACGCCAAACTGACAGTTGAAAATTGTCTGATAATCTGTCAAATATGATGAAGGGAGCGAAACCCAATGGCCACTTTGGACAGGAAAGATAAGGGGTCTAAGGCCGGCGAGCGAACAGCTCCATCGGAGCAGTTCAAGCGCGGACTTGCTACTCGTCGGCAGGTGATGGGGGACGCTTACGTTGATGCGGCCCTCGGAAAGGCGACCGACTTCACCTGGCCGATGCAGGAACTCGTCACCGAGTATTGTTGGGACAATATCTGGAACCGACCTGGCCTCGACCGTCGCGCTCGATCGATCCTCAACCTTGGAATGATAGCGGTTTTAAACCGACCGCACGAGCTCAGAGGCCACATCCGCGGCGCCATCAACAACGGTGTTACGAAACAGGAGATCCAGGAGATCTTCCTTCAGGTGGCTATCTACGTTGGTGTGCCAGCAGGCATCGACAGTTTCAGGCATGCCCAGGAAGTATTCACCGAAATGGGCATTTGAGAATGTGCTGTCCCGTGAGGGGGCATGTACAACATGCGCGGAGTTCTCAGCGCTTATCAACAAGGGAGGAGCCTAAAATGGCGATAGATCTCAAGAAATTCATAGAATTCGTGCGGGAGGATTTCGAGTTCAAGCGCGAAACTCGTTATCTTAACGGTATATTAAAATGCGATTTCCCTACCCGCAGTGTAGCGCTTCATTTCGAGGACGGTACGTTGCTAAAGGTGGAAGAGGCCGAATACGACGACGACAAGTGCACTATCGTCATACGCGGGACCGGTTCACAGTGGGAGGCGCTGCTTCAGCACAAACCCTTGCCGTTTTATCAGTGCTTGCAGTCATCAAACATCAAGCATGGCCTCTACCTTAGCAGTAACAACGAAACCTTCGCGTATCTGCCTGCTCTCAACCGCATGACCACCCTGATGCGCAATGCCCGTTCTGAAGGAGCAGCAGCATGACCAAGTTTGACCCCATTATCGGCCGTTATCTCTATCTCACCGTAGAAGGTATCGAGTACCGCGTCTATTACGAAGAAGCGGGCCAGGGGATTCCGCTTCTCGTCGGTCATACGGCAGGGTCCGACGGTCGCCAATACCGTCATATGCTTTGCGATTCCGACGTGACGAAAAATTTTCGCGTCATCGCGTTCGATCTGCCGTATCACGGCAAGTCCCTTCCCCCCTACGGCGTTCGCTGGTGGGAGAAGGAATACAACATGACCAAGAAGTTCATGATGGACTTCCAGCTCGAACTCTCAAAAGCGCTCGACCTAGACCGCCCCGTTTATTTGGGCAGCTCCATGGGCGGCCATCTCGCGATCGACCTGGCATCGAACTATCCGGACAACTTCCGCGCCACGATCTCGGTCGAAGGTGCGTTGCGCTCGGCGGCGGAGTACGTCGACGTCGGTATGGCTGGCATCCGCAGGGAGTTCGACAATCCAAACGTCAATCGCACCTCCATCGGTGCGGCGATGATGCTGAATATCTCACCGTACTCGCCAGAAGCGAATGTCCGTGAAATCCAGTGGGAATACAGCTGCGGTGGACCGGGAATCTTCGCGGGTGATCTTTATTACTACTACTACGACCACGATGTGTCGCCAGAAGAAGCCAGCAAAATCGATACGTCGAAATGTATGCTATACTTCCTCACGGGCGAATACGATCCAAACACGTCCCCGGCCGATACCAAGATTGCTGCAGACCTGGTCAAAGGCTCCAAGTTTTGGACAATGGAAAAGCTCGGACATTTTCCCGTTACTGAGGACTATAGCGAGTTCCGGAAGTATCTGTTGCCGATTCTTGAGGAGATCCAACAGTCATCAGCAGCCCGGTCTAAGGTTGCCTGATCCTTTTCTCGGGAGGAGAACTTCAATGAGGTGCATTCTGAATGTCACACTTGGGGCGCTGATCTCGGTTAGCGCCCTGGCGACAACCGCTTACGCGGATGGTGTCGATCAGCTACCGGCTACAGAAAAGAAGATCTATGAAACTGTAGATCCGCAGATTCCATTGGGGGCGAGCGCCTACAAAGACTTCAAGCCCAAAAAGGGTCCTCCGTGGAAGATCGGCTATGCAAGCAGCTACGCTGGCAACACCTGGCGAGCCGCAGCTCTCGATGCGGTCATGAGCGATCTTTTACCGCGATCAAAGGCTGCGGGCCTGGTGTCTGATGTCGTGGTCACCCAGTCGGATCTTAAAGACGCCGTTCAGATCCAGCAGATGCGTCAAATGGTGGACGAAGGCGTCGATGCAATCATCATCTGCTGCTCGAACGTCACGGCTCTTAATCAGACGATCGAATATGCCTACAAAGCCGGTGTGCCGGTGTTCTCATTTTCGGGCTACGTGACGTCGCCATACGCCATCAATGGCGCGGCCAATCACGCGCAGGGCGGTGCCGAGATGGCGACGTGGCTGGCGGAAAAAATAGGAAAGAAGGGCAATATCCTTCTCGTTTCTGGTATTCCCGGTTTCGCTTCTTCGGACAGCTTTGACAAAGCGGCTAAGGAAGCACTTGCTAAGTACCCCGACATAAAGATCGTCGGTGAAGTTGCAGGGAAGTGGACCGACCAGGTGGCCCAGGTCGAAGTTCAGAAGTTTCTTGCGACGAACCCGACGAAGATTGATGGGATCCTCACGCAGGGGGCCCAAGAGAACGGCGTTCTCAACGCAATGCTGCAGTCAGGTCGAGACATGATCCCGATTACTCTCGGGGGGGAAGCTTCCGCCGCGTGCTACTGGCGCAAGAACCCCGAGTTTGTGGACAGGAGTTTCCATATTTGGCCGCCGCGTCGCGAGATGCAACAGATGTGGGAGATCATGCTCCGCACATTGGAGGGACAAGGCCCTAAGGTTCAGTCCTTCCTTCGACCCGTCTTGCCTTACACCATCGATGAAGTCCGCGCGGCGATACCAGAAGATTGCGACTTGAACTCGACAGACTTCGTGGAGCCCAAGGCGGACGGGTGGTTTCCTGCTGCGATTGCTGCAGACTACTTCGAACGCCCGGCTGATCCCTGGAAGCCTGTGTCGAAGTGAAACTGTTCTGCCCGGTGGGTCTTGCCACCGGACAGAAGTTTCTCTTGTGGGAGGACCGCCTCGCGCGGCCGTTGGGATTAGAGGATCTCCGATGCAAAACCAAACTACGATCAAGTTGATCAATGTTGCCAAGTCTTTCGGCGAGACTAAGGCCTTAAAGAAGTGTGATTTTGAAGCCCGGGCCGGAGAAGTGCACGCCATCGTCGGAGAGAATGGAAGTGGCAAAAGCACGATGGCGAAGATCATGTCTGGAGTGTTGCACCCAGATTCCGGGAGCGTTTCGGTCCTTGGAGAAGAGATTTCGACTCCGACTGACGCCAAGCGCATCGGGCTGACAACGATCTTCCAGGAAGTGCTGGTGGCCGACGAGGCCAGTGTATTGGAAAACCTGTATGTCGGGCGCGACGGCATCTTCCGCTCGCAGGGCGGCAGTGGTCGGCGTACCGAGGCTGAGGAGATCCTGAAACGCCTCGTCGGCAAGCCCGTGGATCTCGATCAGAACGTTGGGGCATTGCCTCTGAGCGTCAAGCAATGGATAGTTATTGCGCGAGCGGTCTTGCGCAGGCCGAAGGTCCTCATCCTCGATGAATCGTCTGCGGCATTAGACCTCGATTCCACGATCCGCCTCCACGAGGAAATTGATCGTCTCCGTAGGGAAGGTGCGACCGTGCTGATCGTAACGCATCGGATCGCTGAACTTGTCCGCATCGCCGATCGAGCCACGATCCTTCGCGACGGCGTCACCATTGGTACGCTCGAGAAGCATGAAATAACTGAAGAGAACCTGCTTTCAATGATGACGCCCGCGGACCGAAACGCAAGCGACGCGAAGGCGTACGAATCAAAGCAAGTAGGCGCCGCCGCGCCGGCCGTGGTAGCGGTAAGAGACCTCGTTACTCACAGCGCGGCAGCGCCCTTCGATTTCGATCTACCGAAAGGAGCGATCATCGGTGTTGCAGGACTCGACGGGCAGGGGCAGGACGCTTTCGTACGCGCCGTTGCGGGTATCATCCAGCCTTTTGGTGGTAATGTCCAAGTCTGGTCATCCAGCACCGAGAGAATGAAAAAGGTCGCATCGCTCGAAGACGCTACCAAAGCAGGAATCTCGTATATTTCCGGCGACCGCAAGCGTGAAGGTATCTTCCCTCAGCAGAGCATCTTCGAAAATCTTGCCATCGGCGTCTATCGCAAGAACCTCGGTCCTCTTGGTATAATCAATAAGGCCGGCCTCAAACCCATGTTCAAACGCGAGGTGGATCGGCTCCGGATTAAGATTGGAAGTCCGGCGAACAAGATCACCTCACTGTCGGGCGGAAATCAGCAAAAAGTTTTGATCGGCCGTGCCTTTGCAAACGAACCGTCCGTCATCGTCCTTAACGATCCCGCTCGCGGTGTCGACCTCGGAACGAAGCGCGATCTCTACCGCGAACTGCGCCTGTTCACGGAGAAGGGTGGCAGCGTGATTTATCTATCAAGCGAAATTGAAGAGTTCATCGGCTTTGCGGACCGCGTCGACGTCTTCTTTGCTGGAAGGCTTTTCCGGTCGCTAGCAGGCGAGGACATAGCGGAAGAGCCAATCTTGGCCGCAATGTTTGGAAAATCGCCAAACGCCTCCATCGAGTTCGATCTGGAAAGGACTGCATGATGTCTGGAATCGCATTCCGTCAAATCACCCAGGACCGTTCCCTCTTCGTGCCGGCCGGCCTATTCATTGTCCTTTTGGTCGCCGTTGCCCTACGCGGACACGGGCTATTCACGAACAACGGCCTCGCAGGTGCAATCCTTGTCGCCACGCCCTTGATTCTAACGGCGCTTGCCCTCACTCCCATTGTCATGGCGGGTCGTGGAGCAGTGGACCTTTCAGTTGGCCCCTTGATGGGGTTCATCAACGTTACCCTTATTACCTGGCTTGTGGGTAACGGAATTACCAACCCTATCGCAGTGATAGTATGGGCAGTCGGCCTGGGAGCGGCATTCCAGCTACTCCAGGCGCTGGTTATCATTTATGTGCGTGTCGCTCCGATAATCGTTACGCTGTCGGGTTTTCTTGTCCTCTCCGGGTTGAACCTGATGGTGATGTCCCGACCGGGTGGAGTCGCGCCCGACTGGATGCTTAGCTGGGGGGCGGGGACCGACATCATGTCACCTGTTTTGCTGTTGCTGGTTGCAGCGTATGCATTATGGCTCCTTCTCAGGGGGACTATGTTTTACCGCAACCTTCGCATGACGGGTGCGGATGAGCGCATGGCGTATACGAGCGGCGTTCGAGTGGACGCAGTCCGCATCATCGCCCACGTTGTTGGTGGAGCATTCGCTGGACTTGCCGCCCTCAGCTACACGGCGCTGATCTCCTCTGGTGATCCGACGCAGGGCAGCACCTACACCCTTCAGGCTGTTACGGCCCTGGTTCTCGGAGGTGCGAGCCTCTCCGGTGGTCGTGGTGGAGCACTTGGATCTACGCTTGGCGCGATCAACATGTTCCTCATCTCCTATCTCCTCTCCACCTTCAACTTCGGCACGGTTTCGGGGTTCGTTACCCAGATGGCATTCGGCTTAATCCTCGTCGGATCACTTCTCGTGAACGTCTTTGTCATCAGTCGCCGCGCGGTTGTGTAAGGAGCAAGATAATGGTCGCGACAGTTATGAATTCCGAAATCAAATCGGCTCAGAAGTCTAACCCGCTCAAGGCTCATCGGAGCATCGTCATTGGCTTTGTTCTTCTGGCCTCTCTCTTAGCACTCGGTGCATTGCTGGTCCCCGGCTTCGTATCATCCCAAAACGCGCGTTCAATCCTTCTTCTCGCAGCGTTTCTGGGGCTTGCCTCCATTGGCCAGACCCTGTGCGCTCTGGTCGGTGCGCTCGATCTTTCGATACCATATATTATTGGAGGCGCGAACATCCTCCTTCCCAGCCTTATGGTCGCAGGTATTCCCGCTCCCCTCGCGATGCTGGTTGTCATGCTCCTCGGTGCGCTTGTCGGGGCCGCCAATGGCGCCCTGAGCTTCCGTCTCCAAGGGCAAGCGCTGATCATGTCGCTCGGAGTTGGCTTCGCGGCCGTCGGTGCGGTCCAGATCTACACCTCACTCGGCTCGGCGTTTGGTGGTACAGTGTTTGCTCCGGTACCCGAATGGCTGAGGAACATTTCGGCGTTCAACGGAAAGTTTTTCGGCCTGTCGCTGCCTCCGGTCATCGTGATCTGGGCTATCGTCGCCATCGCGCTTGGATGGTTCATGTACAACACCTGGTTTGGCCGCAGCATTTACGCCGTCGGCGGAAGCCGGACGGCGGCCGCCCGCCTCGGAATCTCCGAATTCAAGGTCTGGACCGTCATCCATAGCGTCAGCGGTGCCATGTCTGCAATCACGGGCATGCTGCTACTAGGGTTTTCCGGTGGTGGCTTCGTCGGCGTGGGCGACCCTTATCTTTTCACCACCGTAGCAGCGGTGGTGATTGGAGGGACGTCGCTTCTTGGTGGGGCGGGCGGCTATGGCGCGACAGTGCTCGGTGTTCTTGTCCTGACTGTACTGACCTCGCTTCTAGTTGGCCTCGGACTGAACTTTCCGGCGCAGCAGGCTGTCGTCGGTCTGCTCATCGTTCCGATGGTCGCGATATACGCACGGTCACCACACATTCGAAATCAGATATGATCAATGCATAGAAAGGAAGATCCATGGCAATCTCCAGCACCCTGCTAGGCCGTTTAAAGGACCAGACTCTCGTTCGCGAGCAGATGCTGGTTGGAGGAAAGTGGTCGAGCGAAGGGGTAAACGGCACACGCATCAACGTGCTAAACCCCTCCACGATGGACGTCCTTGCCTCTTTGCCTAGCGCTGGCCTTGCTGAAGTGCGAGCCTCTATCGATGCTGCAAAGGCTGCACAGAAGAAGTGGGCTAAGGTTTCGGCGAAGGAACGCTCGCTGATCATGCGGAAGTTCTACGAAGAGGTGGTAGCTAACGCTGAAGACCTGGCCGTAATTCTGACATCGGAAATGGGCAAGCCACTGGCGGAAGCGCGTGGCGAGATTGCTTACGGCGCTTCCTACATCGAATGGTTCGGTGAGGAAGCCAAGCGTGTCTATGGTGACACCATTCCAGGTCACCAGGCCGACAAGCGACTGCTTGTCATCAAGCAGCCGGTTGGCGTTGTGGCCGCCATCGCTCCTTGGAACTTTCCGTCGGCGATGGTGTGCCGCAAGATCGCGCCGGCGCTCGCGTCCGGCTGCGCGATCGTATTCAAGCCTGCTGCCGAGACTCCGTTATCGGCGCTTGCATTGGCGATCCTCGCGGAGCGTGCCGGAATACCCGATGGCTTGTTCAGCGTCCTCCCGACGGATAATGCAAGAATGTTTGGCGAGGAGGTCTGCTCCAACCCGGTCGTCAAGAAACTGACCTTCACCGGTTCGACCGAAGTTGGCCGTATCTTGATGGCGCAAGGCGCCCAGAAGATCATGAAGCTGAGCCTGGAACTCGGCGGCAATGCGCCGTTTATCGTTTTCGACGATGCAGATCTCGACCAGGCGGTCGAGGGGGCTATGCTTTCTAAGTTTCGTAACGCGGGTCAAACCTGCGTGTGCGCGAACCGTATTTACGTACAGAGCGGGATCCATGACAGGTTCGTCGAGAAGCTGGCAATGCGCGTGAGTGCCTTGCAGGTTCTTGACGGGTTTGAGAGCGGGGCGACGATCGGCCCGTTGATCAACGATGAAGCGGTAGCAAAGCTCTATGGTCATATCGATGACGCTGTGACCAAGGGTGCGACTGTCGTGGTTGGTGGTGACCGCGATGCTCGCGGAGGCACGTTCGTCCAACCAACGCTTCTCTCGGGTGCCACAAAGGATATGAAGGTTGCGCGTGAGGAAACCTTCGCGCCTCTGGCTCCGGTGTTCAAGTTCGATACTGTCGAGGAAGTCATCGAACTCGCGAACGATACGGAATTCGGCTTGGCAGCCTACTTTTTCGCCAACGACCTCAGGAACGTTTGGAAGGTCACAGAGGCGCTGGAATACGGCATGGTTGGCGTGAACACGGGTCTGATTTCCACCGAATTAGCGCCATTCGGCGGCGTCAAGCAATCCGGCTTCGGCCGAGAGGGCTCAAAGTACGGAATGGATGACTTCTTATCCATGAAATACGTCTGCATGGGCGGGATCGGCGCATAGCGATCGCCCAAGGGTCGCTCGCCGACTGAACTTAAAGGGGGAGAGGTCTGTTGAATAGAGGCAGGACAGCAACATCCTCTCCGCCGGTTGCGAGGTCTCAAAAGGCTGGACTTTTCTAGAGGTTTCGCGGGAGCTGTCCTACGGATCTTCCCTTCCGACCCCTTCTGGGGCCGGCCTTGCAGACGAGATTTCTGCCTGTCTTTTCGATTGTCGATCCTTCCGCCAATGCCCTACAAGGTAAGTCTTTCCCAGATAGCTTGTAGCCTTCGAAGAGGTAACACGACATGAACGAGCTGTTGCACCGTGGCGTTGTCGTTTCAACGTATCGGAGTCCTGAGCAGGAGCATGATCACCACCCGATCGATGCACGCGTTCGTCCTGAAATCGATCAGGCCGACGATGCTGCACGTGCCAGCGTGGAGGGTCAAGCGAAAGCCATTCGCGTCAACCAGCGACGCGTCAAGGTGTAGTTGTCGGCGGCCGCACCCTCAGTGTCGGTTTGACGTAGCCGCCGATCTTCGCCGGCGCCAGGCCTTTATGGTAGATCCGGATGCGTCCGGGTCATCCAGACGTCAAACGCGTAATGCAGGAAGAGATTCGATAGGATCGGGCTGACCACGCCCCCTTGCGGGGTACCACGCATCCGCTCAATGACTTCTCCGTTCTTTTCCATAGGCGCGGTCAACCATCTTTCGATGTAGAGCAGAGCCCAGTTGCATTTAACGTCTTTTCTGACCGTCTTCAGCAAGAGATCATGCGGAAGATTGTCGAACAGCTTTGATGTCGGATTCCGGATCAATCATCTGCTTGACCACCATCTGCGCGATCCGATCACTGACCGCCGGTTCCAGATCTTGTAGAGATTTCTCGCAAGGTCTTTGTCAAACATCTCCAGGGTCTCACCGTCCACCCGGCTGCACCACGGTTGGCTTTGACCGCTTTGTAAGCTTCGTACACTTGCCGCTTCTCAATCCGAAACGGCTTGTCTGTCGTACCTATCGAAGTCATCCTGTTTCCAGTTGTTCCAAACAATACGACCACCTGATCCGATCCCTTTGCTCCGGCCCCATTACAGGGCCCTCAACGCTCATACGGATCGGTCCGCCCCAGTCTCCTGCATCGGTACTCTCGCCTTACGGTTTCTCCGCTTGGGCTTCTCCCTTGGCATCAGGAGCCTGGTTCCTGCAGTTCCGGGTGAAAGCCTGTGTCCAACTCACGCCCCCTCTACGCCGGTCGCCGCCCGCCCAATCATCAGGCACCCGGCGGACTTGTCCCAGGATGACGAAACAGTCCTGGTTTCGACGACGCTTATATTCATAACGGCGCGTCTTCGGAGGGTTCACTTTCGTTCGTCTTCGGACACGCACCTGCTCGGATCTCGTCCGAACTTTTCATCCGGCGCTCACCACCACGGCTCTTTACCGCAGCAGCTCGGACTGGTTTGAGACCCGCTCCTGAAAGCCGATCCCGGAGGGCCATCCTCCATCATTCACGCAGCTTCACGTTACGGGGTTAGCTCACACTGAACTCCTTCCGTGCCTCTGCAGCACACTTTCGTCGATGAAGATCAGTTTCTCCGGATCGAGGTCCAATTGACCATCGAACCAGGCGCGCCGGCGCTTCAGGACGTCCGGTCGGTCCTGCTCCAGTGCGTGTGCGGTCTTTTTTAAAGGTCCACCCACGGCTTCGAAGCCAAGCGCCAAGTGCGCTGCGGCTGATCTTCACCTGCCGCTCGACGGACAAGCGCTCAACCATCTCATCGAGCGTCACATCCCTACGCTCGTTGATCAACGCGACAACGAATTCCTCGTGTGCATCCACTGCCGAAGGTCGTCTCCAGCCCTGTGGCCGAGCAGTCAGCTCACCCTCTTTCGCTCTTGCAATCCAGCGGATCGCCGTCGAAATCCCAACTCCGAAACGAGCCGCAGCCTGTCGAGCCGACATGCCCGCCGCAGACGCTTTCAAAACCCGTATTCGAAGATCATCGCTCAGGGCCTGTCCCATCATCCACCTCTTCTCTGTGGAGTTGAATCAGCTTCGATGGACGCCGTCACATCACAATCGATTCATCGATCGCAGGACTTGCTCTAGGTCGCTCGTGGCGGGGCGAAACTCGGTTGCTGAAAACGATGATGCTCTTCGAACGGCGCCAAATAAAATTTTGCCGGCTGCATCCTCCTTGTAAGCGCGGACGATCCATTGGACGCCTGACTATCCTTAAAACGTCGTCTTTTTGCATTCGAGACGGGCAGGAAAGGCTTCATTAACCAACGCAACCAATAGGTATTCTCAGCTATGTCACAGACCCACAAGATTGATCTGCCGTTCGAATGAATGAAACGGCAATTGGAAGATTTGAGTAGACAAGTCGATCGTCCACCTCACCTAAAAGGTTTGCCTTTATGCCCAAGTCCATTAGACTCGCTTTATCTTTGATATTTGTTCTGCTCTCTCTTCTCGCGGCGGGCCAGGGCATCGTGAGTATCGTCAAGCTGCTGTCCATTAGGAGCAATATATCCGAAGTTGCCAGCAACTGGCTGCCATCGATCGATGTGATAAATCGGATCAATACGATCACCGGGGACTACCGCATCCTGCAGTTCAGGCTGGTGACAAACTCATCAGATTCGACGAGCCTTGCGCATAATATCACCACCTTCCGCCAGAAGATGGAGGATCTCGCGAATGCCCGTGGTGAATATGAGCCGATGGTGACATCCGGCGAGGAGCGTCAGGCCTATGACGCGTTCTCCGCTTTGTGGACGCAATATCAGGAGGATGGCGAGCGGATTGTTAAACTAATGCAGGCAGGCAAGAAGGATGAAGCATTTGCTCTTCTAACGAGTGACGCCACGACGAAACTGTATAATGATAGCGGAGCGCTCCTTGACCAGGATGTCGCAGTTAACAAGCGTGGTGGAGTCGCGGCCGTCGGAAACACGATGGGCGCCGTTTCATCGACGGTTTTGGTCACCATTCTTGCCATGGCGCTGGCAACTACGACGGGCATTATAGCCCTGCTTTACTGCATCCGGAAGATTACCGATCCGATCTCGCGGTTGACTACCACGATGGGCGTACTGGCAGATGGTAATCTCGACACTGAGGTTCCTTTCGCAATGCGCGCCGACGAAATCGGCAAGATGTCGAGAGCCGTTGAGGTATTCAAGCAAAACAGCATCAAGGCCCGCGATCTGAACGCGCAGGAGGCCGCGTTGCAGGCCAAGAGCGCCGACTTGCAGTCGAGCATTGCCGAGGTGGTGTCAGCCGCCGTAGCCGGTGACTTCACCCATCGCATCACCAAGAAATACGGCGATGCGGCTCTCGACCGTTTTGCAGGAAGCGTCAACGAGCTGGTCACCTCTGTTGACCGGGGCATCGCCGAAACTCGCCGAGTTATCTCAGCGCTTGCCGATGGGGATCTGACGGAAAACATGTGCGGCGAGTTTCAGGGAGCCTTTGGTGAACTGAAGAGTAATGTCAACGCCACCATGGCAGCCCTTCGATCCGTATTAGGCGAGGTTCGCTCCGCCGTCGACACGATCAACGGCGGAGCCGGCGAGATGCGCATCGCCTCAGGCGACCTTTCAAAGCGCACGGAACAGCAAGCCGCGGCCCTGGAGGAGACCTCTTCGGCGCTTGAGGAAATCACGGTGGCGGTAAAAAGCTCGACAGAAAGAGCCACGGAAGCCAGCCATATGGTCGATGAGGCACGCAGAAGCACCGAGCAGTCGAGCGCGGTTGTCAAAGACGCGGTCGCCGCCATGGGCCGCATCGAGCAGGCCTCGGATGAAATCGGCCAGATCATTAACGTCATTGACGAGATCGCCTTCCAGACCAATCTTTTGGCCCTTAACGCCGGCGTCGAGGCGGCGCGTGCGGGTGACGCTGGAAAGGGTTTCGCCGTTGTGGCTCAGGAGGTGCGTGAACTGGCACAGCGCTCCGCCACTGCCGCCAAGGATATCAAGGCGCTGATCAACCGGTCCGGCGACGAGGTCAAAACTGGGGTCAGGCTGGTAACGGCCACAGGCGATGCCCTTGGTCTAATCCGAGGCCACGTGATCAAGGTGAACGAGCACGTTCATACGATCTCGACGGCGGCACGAGAGCAATCGACCGGGCTGGCGGAAGTCAGCACTGCGGTCAACCAGATGGATCAGACGACCCAGCAGAATGCGGCGATGGTGGAAGAATCGACGGCGGCCACCAACCGGTTGGCGGATGAGGCTTCCAATCTGGCGCGGCTTATTGCGCGCTTCAGGCTCGACGGTTCGACTGTTGTACGGCGTGTTGCCCACCAGAACGGTAAGCCGGCCGCCTCGCCAGCGCGTGCCCTCTCCCAGAAGCTTGCCGGCGCCTTCGGCGGACGTACTACAGCCGCTGTCGCGACTAAGGAATGGGAAGAGTTTTAATGAATCATGTCATAATTCACCGCAGGATATTATCGGTTTCCATCTGGCAGCCAGCAGTTCTGCATGAAGACGACGTTGATCCCGGAAATCCGGGGGTTAGCAGAGGCGACGCCGCTGCCCCTAACGCATGTTCTCGGTTCAGGGATCTGCCGGTTCTGTCATTCCGGTGATAGAGCTTGCTGCCGAGATAACCAATCCCATCGGTCTAGCCACAGCGCCATTGTCGTCGTTGAGGTAGCAGATGGTATCATCGGCCCGGTCGTCGATCAGGTCTCTGGCATTCTATCGATCAACGGCGATCGGATCCAACCGGTTCGGACTTAGGCGCGACTTCGACCCAACCTTCAGCTACGGAATCACTCCGCTTGAACAAGGGATGGAATGCTTCCTTAGTTTTGAGCAAAGGTTTGGCACCAATCAGGACGCATCGCAGCTGCCTAGCAGACTTTTGCTTTTTCACCTTCCGCGACTGTCTTCCTTCAAGACGCGGAGTATTAACGAAATTCAACGAGAGTTCGAAGATGTCCAAAGTTATCGCAATCAATTTCGGGCAACAGGCTAAGACAGATACCCACTTAGAAAGCCACGAAGATGCACAGTCGCAGCGCCTGGAGCAAGAGCGGCTGCAAATGATCCAAATCACCAATCACCTTGAAGCACTGTACGCTCGGCTGCTGACCGTCTGTGGCGACAGACCGAAAAATTAAGGGCGCAGCGATGGTATAGCCCGGTGGAGCGCTGCGAACCACAGCGCCATCGCGAAGGGCTATTTCCGGGTCAGCTTTCGGGCGGAGAGGCCTGCGAAGCACACATAGATCGCCTATGCGGCAGAACATCGCTCATATGCACTGTTTTAGATGGCAGTTCGCCGTAACGTCTCTTGTACTCTGCAGCAAAACGGCCGAGGTGTGTGAAGCCCCACTTAAGCGCTATTTCCGAAACGCTGATTTTAGCGCCGTTTTGCAGCAGTTCCTGTCGAGCTGCGCACATACGCAAGTCTCGGAGGTGCATTGTGGGGCTGGTATTACGAAATTGTCGGAAGCCGTGCTGCAAAGTCCGCACGCTGACCTTGGCCGCAGCGGCGATATCGTTAAGGGAAATGGGTTGAGCCATATGCTCTTCCATAAACTCCATTGCCCGTTTCACGTGGCGAGGCGTGGGAGACGGAGACGGACGACGAAGTTCATCGGTATAGCGATGCATACAGCTTTCGATCAAAAGGTACTCTATCGCGTCGAGGAGCGAGCTATAGGCCGACGGGCATTGTCGCAGAGCCCCCCCGGCACTGAGGCCGCGATGGGCAGACAGGGCTAGTTCTCGCATGAGCGTTCCCGCGCTCGATGCAAGATCAAGGGTCGGCTGAATTTGCAGATTTCCGCTGATCGTCCGATCGAGCATGCGAGAAAGCTTGTCACGCAAGGATTGCGTATCGATCGTCAATGACAGTTGAGATCTTATGCCATCTTGTCGGGCATTCAGCGGAGCATTTGCAACATGCGGCGACTCTACCTGTTGCCCAGACCAATGAAAGACTGCATTCCCGGACGCCGGCAGGAAGACCGTTACGACGTCAACTGGGGAATCTATCATGACCGAGAACGCCCCTTCATGATGGGCATCCGCAACGCCAAAACCATCAAGGGAAATTCGACTGCAGCGAGAGTTAAGCGATCTACTGTCGTGTTGAGCAAGGTCAGAGGACGCCAGGGGCGATGATATCAAAGGCAAAAGACGTTCGGGATCGGAGCCCTCGATAAAGTTGTCTTTCACTAAGGTCCCTTCATCGGGCTTGCTGAACAAACTTTCGGTCATCCAATATAAACCTATCTATGAACACCAACTCGCACATGCCGGGACTAGTTTTCCAAACCTTCAAAGCTCGAGACCGGATGGCGTGCGAGCGATTTTGATCGCGTACATGACCGATTCGGACCTTTGTGGAGGCCGGTTGAATCTCTCATTCCCTAGGCTTTCGTCATGGCGGATCATCACCAGCACCGACATCCACGTTCTCCCGCTCGAGATGGCCTCCTAGTTTTTCAGCGCTGCAGTTGGGAAGCCTCTAATGATGCGATGACTGGCTTCCACAAGCCTCGAACAGATTGACAGATTGTCTGATATACGTTAATGCTATTCCTGATCAAAGGCAAGGCAGCATCAGGGAAATCTGCCACGGTTCTAGTGGAGTTCCCGCACGGCAAATCAATCTAAAGATGCCTCCCAAGGCGAGGGGTGACGGGCTGCTTTCGATCGCAGCCCGTCACGGGAAGGGTGGGAGTGCTATGAGTGGGAGAGAACCTACGCCAACCGACCTTGGAGGCCGTTGAGTCGACACGGAGAAAAATGATTGTGCTGTAGGATGGCCCCACGATTTCGCCACACGCTGGTCCTCTTAACCTGCGCATCAGCATACTTCGGTTATGACGTATAAGAGAGGCACGCTCCAGGCTCAACACTCGGAGACGCAAAGACGTCGACGAGTTCTTTTGGCCTACTAAGCGAGGCGGTCGCGGCAAATATCAATGCGTAAGCCGCGCCTCGTCGCATTGAGTTGACTTTGCGCTCTTCTTAGCGGGTACGGACTCCGGGCGTCTGATTGGGCAAAAGAAGAGCTTAAGGACGAAACCTGATGATGGTCAAACAGCTTGTGCTGCCATAGGCGTGCTGTTGTCTGTGCCGCGCGAACGCGAAAAGCGCGATCAAATCGGAACGTGGCGGCGAGAGAAGACTAACAGGAAAGACCACATCAAACTCAACCGGGTGTCGGAATACCGATGCTTACGGCATTGCGTGCATGAGGCCTCAAAATGACGCCGGTCTCGACATGTGTCCGCCGAAAATCGCAAAAAAGGAATTGACAGATTGTCGGACAAAAATTTTACTATATCGCCCGCGCATTGCTTGTTCGCGGGAGACGCAGCGACGGACCGGGAGTTATAAGTGCTAAACTTGGCCAAAAATGCACAAATTGTCGACCTTCTTAATCTGCCGGAAGCGGCGACCGGCGCGTGATACAAGCGTCTCTGACTCACAAGGCGTGTCATACTCCATCGACCGAGGTACTGGTTGAACGTGACAGTGACGCCAACATTTCTCCTGGGGAAAAAGTCTGTGTCTTGATAGGCGCGTCAAATCCTGTTGGTCTTTGTTTGGCGCGCTCATTTATAGAAAAAGGCTATCGGGTCGCCGTAGGCGACGCCAATCCCGCCGACTTCGCCTCCCTGGCTGAAGGCCAGGGAAACAATTTTTTACCGGTCAAAGTCAACCCGAACAGAGACGTTTACGTCAACTCAATGGCTGACCAGGTGTATTTGCGCTGGAGACGGGTCGACGTTCTGGTGAACATAGTTTTCCGCAGAAATGAAACAACCCAAACTGTAACGGGATCGCTATCCAGCGCGAATCTGGGGCTTGATGCCGTATCCAATCTAATCAGAGTTACAGGTGCCTTTAGCTCTCGACTTCAGGGCGCGGAGCTTGCCGTAGTGGACGTCGCATGGTTCGAAGAGACGACCTCGCTGGAAGCAGAAGCCGTCCTTCAAGCGGCGTTGCGCACTACTACCTCCGCAATTGCTAGGCAATATTTCGGTTCCGGGCTGAGGATAAATGCTGTACACGCCAGCGATGTGAACTCTACGTCTTCAAGCGAAAATGACGTGCTTCGAACAGTGATCCACGCCGTGCAATTCCTGGCGAATTCGGAACTGTCCGGAAAGCTGACAGGGAACGTGCTGGAGATCGATCCTCGGTGCAGATAGATCCACTCCCACGTTCTGATCCGGCAAATCTGCAGGTATTAACCTTCCGTTAAGTTTCTCGAAAGACGCAATGGGTAAGAGGTCAAATCCTAACAACACGTAAAAAAGTTTCGATTGTTTTAGTGAAACTCTTATCCATGTTCGTTCAGGCTCAAACATTACTATTCCAAAAGCGAGGCCCCAGCACCGTTTGAGCCCTTTGGAGGTAAGTATGTTCGTCGATCGCCTGTTATCCACCTTTACCATAAGAGCAAAGGTGTTATTGGTACTTGTACCCTTGATCCTGATATTGGCGGCAGTTGGTGGGGTCGGCTTAAAAGCAACTGGCTTGCTTCAGTCTCGTCTTCGGCTTTCAAATGAGGTTCTTCAGACCTTGAGCGGGTTTCGAAGTGTCGCGGAAAGCATGAACCGCTTTTTGGCGCAAAGCTCAACGGAGTACCGAGATGAGGCGCTGACAAGTTTAAACGGGCAGAGCGCAACCATGCAGTCGCTCCAGGAAGCGGCGGCAGGTAGCGGGAGCGAAACTGGTGCGCTCGAAAACAGTGTATCGGCAATGTCCGTTATCTCGGGCAGCATCGGCCGCATGTGGTCTTTGCATAATGACGAGGAATCCGTTCGCAGCGACATTGTTTCCAACTTGTCGAAGATCAAGGAGGTCGGAGGCGCCCTTAAATTGGCTGCGGTTGATGTGCGCTCACAAGTACGCAATCAGGAGAACTCCGGGAAAACCATGCTCCGGGAGGCTACCCGCTCACTCGATACGGCATCAGTTATGCAACACATGGCGGAAGACTTGGTGAGCTTGCCGGACGGAGCGAAGCAGCCTCCGACTGTCGCCCAGCAAGGGCTTGTGATCAAAAAGTCGCTAAAAACAGTTAAGCGGGTAGTCTCGACTGCTGACGAGCAGGCCGTTACTAAAATTGAGAGGACTATCGCCAAGCTAATCGCCAACCCCGAATTTGTCGACCCTTCCACACGGCTTGCCGGCTCTGACCTACAGAGCTTTGCGACGAACCTGCGAGTGGATGCGATCCAGCACATGATTGAAGGAACAAATGCGATCCGGGCGTTGGATAAAGCGTTGACGGATTCCGAAATGCTTGTTGCGACGGCGACAACGATCGGCCAGGACGCCGATTCGATCGAAATCGAAATCAATAACCTGTTCCGTACAGCCAACGCAGAGAATCAGCAGCGCCTCGTTGAGCAACTTACAAAATTGGCGCGTGACACCGTGGCAGTTGGAGGCGTTGCCAGCTCGATATCTGGCTTCGATAAAATGCAGGAAGATCTATTCGCCCAGGTGGATTCTATCCAAGAGAACACAGAGAAGCTGGTCAAGATAGCGGAAGCCCGCCAAGCGCAATATTCTGAGGCGGACAAAACCGGTCAGGAGATCTGGAAAAACCTCGTAACTTTTGCAGCAACTCAGGAAAACGATGCTCGCAATGAAAGCAATCTTGCCCGCTTGCTGTCAACTATCGCCACAGTGTCCGGCGTCTTGGTAGCCTTGGCGGCTGGCGCCGGCCTGATGGCGACACTTCGCGCCCCGATCGAACGGATCGCGAAGCGCATGCAAGAGCTGGCAAAGGGCGATCTTCGATCGCAGATTGTCGGACGTGACCGGAGAGACGAAATAGGTGAAATGGCTCGCGCACTCGAGGTTTTCCGTGAAAATGCTGTCTCGAAGATGGACATCGAGACACGAACGGAAGCCGATAGGAAAACCGTTGAACAGGAGCGGATGGATCGTGAACGCGAACGCGCTCAGATGGAGGAGGAGGTCGCAACTGCCGTCACCATTCTAGGAGAGGCGTTATCTCGATTGGCGCGTGGCGACATCTCTCAAGAAATTGACCGCCAATTCCATCCCAATCTTGAGCCGCTGAGGCGCGATTTCAATCACTCGCTTTCGATCCTGAGAGAGACAGTGTCTCATATCGACGAGAATACCAATCAAATTCAATGGGGAACCAGCGAGCTTTTCAAAGCCTCAGATGATCTGTCGCGGCGAACTGAATTGCAAGCCGCCTCACTGGAGGAGGCTGCGGCCGCCGTCGAACAGGTGACGGTCACGGTCAGAAAATCATCCGAGAATGCCTATGAAACCCAGGCTTTCGTGTCCGTTGTTAAAGAACACGCCGAGGGTGCGGCAACCATTGTGACCGATGCGATCAACGCAATGGGCAGAATAGAAGACGCGTCCCACAAGATCGGCCAAATCATTGGTTTGATCGATACGATTGCGTTCCAGACAAATCTTTTGGCACTAAATGCTGGTGTCGAGGCGGCTCGTGCTGGAGATGCCGGAAAGGGTTTTGCAGTCGTAGCCCAGGAAGTGCGCGAACTTGCCCAGAAATCATCAGCTGCAGCCCGCGAGATTCGCCACCTGATTTCGGAATCCTCTTCGGAGGTGGCGATCGGCTCAGATTACGTGGGGAAAGCAGGTGAGGCGTTACACAACATAACGGCGTCGATCTTGAAGATTTCCGATCGGATTGATCAAATCGTCAATTCGAGCCGCGAGCAAGCGGCGTCCCTCGCCGAGATCAACAATAACGTCAATGTACTTGACCAGGGAACACAACAAAACGCTGCCATGGCCGAGCAGACAAATGCCGCGGCAAAGACTCTCTCGGATCAGACTAACGAACTCAGCGAGCGGCTCGCTTCATTCAAATTGACCGAAGATAAGTCGACGCGTCGGGTTAGGTTAGTGGCGTAAGCTACGCATCGAACGGGACTGCCACGCGTCGGATGGCCACTGTGATAGCGGCGTTCTACTGAAGGGAAATCCGCTTACGGAAGCGAAATCCGGCCTTAGGCTCTTGGTCTCCCTTTCGCCGCCCGTCTGACTGTAAAAAACCCACCTAGAGCCGATCAACCTTCAAGAGATCAACTGCTTTGCAATGCTCAGAGACACGAGAGGTATCAAATCCGTGCGCATACGTGAAATTACAAGAGCCATTATTCTAATCACCGGCTTGGTGATCCCTTCTGTAGCGGCCGCCGGTGGCCTTACGGAATTGCCGCGGGAGGAACGAAAAACCTACGAGTTGCTCGATCCAAAGTTGCCTACAGGTGAATCTGTCTTCCGCACGTTTAAGGCACAGCGAGCACCGCCGTGGAAAATTGGGTACGCATCGACATATGCTGACAATTCTTGGCGTGCGAGTATTCTTGATGAGTTCACAAACAAGATTGTTCCAGCTTTCAAGAAAGCGGGGCTGGTCTCCGAGTTCATCGTCACCCAGTCAAATCTTGAAGACGCTGTCCAGATCAGGCAGATGCGGCAGATGGTAGACGACGGCGTTGATGCAATTATTATCTGCTGTTCGAACCTCACGGCGCTTAATCCTACGATAGAGTATGCGTATTCAAAAGGAGTGCCTGTGTTCTCGTACTCTGGTTACGTAACATCGCCGTTCGCCGTCAACGCAACTGAGAACAACATGCAAGGCGGGTTTGAGGCGGCGAAGTGGCTCGCTGAAGAAATCGAAGGAAGTGGCAATGTGCTTCTCGTTTCGGGGATCTCCGGCTTTGCCTCCTCGGACAGCTTTGACGTCGGCGCAAAGAAGGCTCTGGAGTATTATCCCGAGATAAAGATCGTAGGTCATGTCGACGGGAAGTGGACAGACAAGGTCGCGCAGGCCGAGGTGCAAAAATTCCTTGCAGCGAATCCCGGTCGAATTGATGGTATTATCGTTCAGTCGGGAGCTGAGAATGGTGTTATCAACGCGGTGCGCCAGTCCGGGCGCGACATGATCCCAATCGTTCTAGGGGGCGAAGCTTCGGCAGCCTGTTACTGGCGACGGAACCCCGACTTCGTAAGCAAGAGTTTTCATTTCTGGCCGCCGCGCTCTGAGGCGGGTTTCGTATGGGACGTAATGATGCGAACTCTTGAGGGACAGGGCCCCAAAATTCAGACAATCCTGCGGCCAGCAATTCCCAGTACCATAGAGGATGTAATGGCGGATTTGCCAGCTGATTGCGATCCTAACTCTGAGGATTGGATCGAGCCGAAGAATACAGCTTGGTGGTCTGCCAGCGCTGCTGCTAAATATTTCGATAACCCAGCGGATCCGCTCTCCTGGAAGCCGGCCGATTGAAGATCGCATGCGGGGTCTGTGTGGAATGCGGTGCCTTCATGATCGGCTCTCGTGCAAGGTAGGCTGCGCTAAGGAATGACAGTTCAAATTGGGAAATGCCCGGGTCGCCTCAGGAGACATGAGACAAGCGATCCGGTTCCAACGAACATATTTGCTCCGCGGTAGCATTCTTCCTCCGGCCCTCCTCTCGCCAAACGGGACAACATACTCATTGCGCCTTTCAATCTACGTGCTGCCGCGAAGGTTGTTGCTTCGAATGTGAAAGCAAAGTTCATTTCCGACCGCACTATCCGGCTCAGGCCGACGCGCGGTTCGACGCCTTACTGACATATCTGCATCAATTTGTTGCTCGAATGATTTGGGTGGCGTTCCCGGAATTCCTGATCGGATGGATGATGCATCTGTCTTGGCCCTCGGTAAGGAGCTTCACGATGAATTCGACTTTACAACCGCTTTGGCAACGCTCCTTTTTTCAGAAAAGGCGCAATCGCCGGAGAGACGAAGCGCTGCATCATGATACCTCAGCCGACCGAGGAGCGCTGCTTGAAGCATTGATCGGCGTGTTGCCCCTCCCAATTTTCTTCAAAGATCTGCACGGTCGCTATGTCGGTTGCAACAAGGTTTTCGAAGATCTCCTCGGTCGCTCGCGCGACGAGATCATCGGGAATACAGATTTTGATCTCAGTTCAACGCAACTGGCGGAAATTTATTCTATTGAAGAGAAAGGCCTTCTTGAAAGGGGTGGAGCCCAAGTCTCCGAGCGTAAGATCGCTCTCGCAAACGGCGCCATCCTGGATGTTGTCTGCAACAAGGCAGTTTTCAGAGGTCACGACGACGAGCCCGCGGGTCTGATTGGCGTTATCATCGACATAACCGAACACAAGTTGGCGGAGCAGGAACTCAAAAACGCTCTCGAACTAGCCCAAGGGATCGTCACCGCTATTCCAGACGTTCTGTTTGAGGTCGACGAGGATGGGCGATATCTTCAGGTCTGGACCAGAAATCCCGAACTACTAGCCCAGCAGCGGGAAATGCTACTGGGTAGGACGGTCGACCAAGTTCTTGCGCCTGATCAAGCGGCTATTGCAATGGAGGCGCTTCGAACTGCAAGCAGTGAAGGAGTTGCCTACGGTCGATGCATTAGCGTATCCTTGCCAAACGGCGAGACCCGATGGTTCGAGTTGTCGGTGGCTAGACGACCAAGCGCCGATCCTGACGCCGCCACCACGCTCCTGGCATTTTCGCGTGATGTCACGGAACGAAGGCAGGCGGAAGACGCCATCAACTCCGTGCGGACGCAATTGCTAAGTGTGCTGCAAACCATTCCTGACATGGTTTGGGTAAAGAATGTCGATGGCGTACACCTGTTGTGCAATCATGCATTTGAGCGGCTGACCGGGAAATCGGAGGCGGAGGTCGTTGGAAAAACGGACCTTGAATTGTTCGGGGCTGAGAGAGCTCACATTTCCGGAAAATCTGATGAGGCCACGATCGAAGCCGGTGGCATACTTATCGACGAGAATTGGGTGGTTTCCCCGGAGAACGGTCAGTCCATTCTTCTCGAAACACGTAAACTTGCGGTCCTCGGCGCCGGGGGAGAGGTTACAGGAGTCCTCGGGGTCTCTCGCGATGTCACGGAACTGAACGCCTCGCGGGAAAAAATCAGGCAAATGGCCTTTTACGATCCGGTGACTTCTTTGCCGAACCGCTTGCTGTTTAACGAGCGATTGCAAAAGGTCGTCAGTGACGCGTCGTCTCAACGTCGGCGGACAGGGGTAATGCTGATTGACATCGACCATTTCAAAGTCGTGAACGATACGATGGGTCACCCTGTGGGTGATCAACTACTCTGCCAGGTCGCTACCCGGCTTAAGAAATCTGTCCGCGATCTCGACACGGTTGCGCGTCTCGGCGGCGACGAGTTCGCGATTCTGTTGCCGGAAATCCAGACAACCGACGATCTCGATTGGGTTGCGTGCTCGATCCTCGAGAGATTCAAGGAATCTTTCCTATTGGATGGCAAGGAAGTCTACGTGTCATGCAGTGTAGGCATCGCGATCTCGCCCGACGACAGCACAGATGTCAACGATCTGGTGAAATACGCCGACTCTGCGATGTATCTTGCCAAACGCTCGGGGAGAAACAGTTTTCGCTTTTATTCGAAGGATTTGACTGTGGGCGTGGAGGAGCGCATGCAGTTGGAATCTGAATTGCGCCGCGCTATCGAGCGCGAAGAATTGGAGCTGCACTACCAGCCCAAGGTGCTTCTGGACAGCGGCGTAATGATAGGATCGGAAGCGTTGTTGAGATGGCCTCATCCCGAGATGGGCATGATTCCGCCGGTTCGATTCATTCCGGTCGCTGAGGATACCGGGCTGATCGTTGAACTCGGGCGATGGGTGCTGCGTGAAGCGTGCAAGACGGCGAAGGAGCTGAACGCCGATTGCCACCACCTGCACAAGATTGCAGTCAACCTTTCGGGTAAGCAATTCCAATGCTCACGGTTGGTAAACGAGATCGCTGCAATCCTCGGTGAAACCGGTTGCCGCGCGGAATGGATCGAAATCGAAATCACGGAGAGTCTGCTTCTCGATCGGAAGGGCGAGACCCTGCAGACGCTTCTTAAGCTGCGTCAAATGGGATTTTCGATTGCTATCGATGATTTTGGCACCGGTTACTCGGCGCTCAACTATCTAGCCCGCTTCCCGATCGACACGCTGAAGATCGATCGGTCATTCATAAATAGCTCGGACAAAAGGAACGAAGAATTGGTCAAAGCGATTCTGTCCATTGCACAATGTCTTGGGCAGGACGTGGTGGCGGAAGGTGTTGAGACCGCCGAGCAGGCAGCATTTCTCGCAGCGAACGGATGCGGTTCGGCGCAAGGCTTCTTTTACAGCAAGGCCCTGCCGAAGATGGAATTGATCGCTCTTTGGGTGCGCGCGTCCGCCACCGGCTTCGTTTCAGATCGTTACGCCGCTTCGCGATGATGAGCGCGAATAAGGGAAAATGTCACCTGTCTGATGGACGGTGATGCGGTGCGCGCTGTGAGACAACTCAACTTGAGCCTCGTCAATCTCTGAATGTCTGCGGTTTTTCGCGGAACAGGGGGCAACGCTGGGTCAACGACCATGCGTTGTGCGGCCCCGCGAGCCGCATTCTCGAATGCTCTGCTCCTACTGCGCGGCATTCGGTAGGCCGGGGAAAACGCGGTACACCGGCTCCTAAAGCAAGGCAGTCGCTCTCGATATGGCTTTCTTCAAAAATATTTGA
Source organism: Rhizobium sp. BT04 (assembly GCF_030053135.1). Lineage (NCBI taxonomy): Bacteria > Pseudomonadati > Pseudomonadota > Alphaproteobacteria > Hyphomicrobiales > Rhizobiaceae > Rhizobium > Rhizobium sp. BT04. Next base: position 380,183 of record NZ_CP125650.1, read on the forward strand.
CAGATTATCATACAATCTGCCAAAAATGTCGCCAAGCACCTGATGGGAGGAAAATCAGTGTCTCTTAGTATGCATCACCTGGCCAAGCTTCCGTATTTTTATCCGTTCGAATTTGGCGATGGAAAAATCACGGTACTGTCCGACGGGCCGTTAGAGCTAGGAGATCCTCGCCTGAACTTCTTGGGGGTAGAGCCACGCACGGTCAGCCTGATGCTAGAGGACAATTTCCTGCCAACGAACAAAGTTGTACTCGAGCAAAACGTGCCGCTTGTTGAGATAAATGGAAGAACAATTCTATTTGATACCGGGATGGGGTCTTCCAAAGCTTTCGGGCCCACCACAGGTCGACTCCTAGCCAGCCTGAGAGAGGCAGGTCGAGATCCGACGGAGATCGATGCGGTGGTTCTGTCGCACGCCCATATCGATCATATCGGCGGTCTGTGCGATGCCAATGGAAGGTTAAATTTCCCGAACGCCGACATCTTCATCAGTGAGCGAGACTTCACGGACTGGACGGACGGGTCGTCGATCGATTCTTCATTTCAATTTCAAATCGATAACGCTCGGCGAAACCTGCTTCCCCACAAGGATCGGACCTTCTTTTTCAAAGACGGCGAGGAGTTCTTGCCGGGCGTTCACGCGATTTCGGCCCCCGGCCACACGCTCGGTCATCATTGTTTTATGCTGCAGTCGGGAAACGATCGCCTCTGTTTTCTCGGCGACCTTACGCACCATCATATCCTGTTGATGGAGAGGCCGATGATGGAATTCCGATACGACACGGACCCGAAGCTGTCAGCTAGATCCCGCACGCGCGTGCTTGATATGCTGGCGACAGATCGCATTGCGGTAATGTCCTATCACTTCGCATGGCCAGGTGCCGGGCATGTGGTGCGAAACGGAGACGGATTCCGCTATATCCCCTCTCCAATGCAGTTGCTTGCACATCGATAAGGAATTTCAAAGATGCAGATGCGTTCGGTAATCCTCAGGGAGTCGGGTCTGCCGAAGCCCTATTCAAATTCGAAACCTCTTAAGATTGAGCTTGTGGAACTGACGCCGCCTGGCCCCATGGAGGTGTTGGTCAAGATCAAGGCTGCCGGTGTCTGCCACTCTGACCTGTCCGCAATCAATGGGGACAGACCGCGTCCGCTTCCAGTCGCTCTAGGCCATGAGGCATCTGGCGTCGTCGCAGCAATCGGACCGAGTGTCGAGAAGGTTGAGGTTGGTGACCATGTAGTCATGTCATTTCTGCCGGTTTGTGGCCATTGCTCATATTGCGCTGAAGGCCGCGCCAGCCTCTGCGAACCGGGCTACCAGGCCAATGCTGCAGGAACGCTTCTATCCGGCGGCAAGCACATCCGTTTGAGAGGATACGAAATTAACCACCATAGCGGCGTTTCTGCGTTTTCCGAATATGCTGTCGTGTCGGCGAGCTCGGTAGTCAAAGTGACCAAAGATATCGATTTGGCGACAGCTGCTCTCTTCGGCTGTGCCGTTATGACCGGCGTTGGAGCTGTGATGAACACGTGTGGGGTCCGCCCAGGCCGTAGTGTGGCGGTAATCGGGCTCGGCGGCGTAGGCCTTTCGGCGATACTTGGCGCTGTTGCGAGCGGTGCAAGCGATATCGTGGCGATCGACCTAATCCAAGCGAAGCTGGATCTTGCCAAGGAGCTGGGAGCGACGAAGACTTTTTTGGCCACCTCGCCGAATATTGTTGCCCAAGTAAAAGGCGCGACAAGCGGCGGGGTAGACTACGCGATAGAGATGGCTGGATCCAAAAAGGCATTCGAGCTTGCATATGAGATTACCCGGCGCGGAGGGATGACCGCTACGGCCGGACTGGCCAGCGCAAATTCCCGTTTCGAGGTTTCGCCCTTGCCGTTGGTCGGAGAGGAGAGAACGATCAAGGGCAGCTATATGGGTTCCTGCGTGCCATCGCGCGACATACCCCGCTATATCGACCTTTACCTCAAAGGTAAGCTGCCAGTGGACAAATTGCTGTCGAGCACTGGCCCCCTTGATGAGATCAATGAGGTTTTCGACCGTCTTGACAGGGCCGAGATCAATCGACACCTAGTCTTGATGGACTGATGGCGGGGAGAATTCTCTTGAACGAGTGGACAGTGCTCGCCATCCATTACGGCACCGCGCAAAGACCAGTAAGTGACCTGATACTAGAGACGAATGACATTCATGATCGTCCATCACAAATCGACTACTTCGTGTGGCTGATCCGTCTCGAGGACCGATTAATTCTTGTTGACACTGGTTTCGAAGCCGGAGAGGGCGCGGCCAGAGGGCGGACCCTCTTGATCCATCCGGTGGCAGCACTGAGCAGCCTTGGCATCAAATCCAGCGAAATTACTGATGTCGTTGTGACACACCTGCACTACGATCACGCCGGAAACCTCCCGGCCTTTCCTAACGCCACTTTTCACATTCAGGATCGGGAGATGGCGTATGGAACGGGGCGGTGTATGTGCCATGAGCGAATGCGTCGGCCTTTTGCTACAGAAGGTGTCGTCGACGCGGTCCGGCTCGTTTTTCAGTCACGGGTACGGTTCCATGATGGGGATGGGGAAATTGTTCCTGGATGCAGGGTGCATCTGGTTGGCGGTCACTCGAAAGGTTTGCAAGTTGTTACGGTGGCAACAGGCGGCGCTTTGCTGGTTATCGCTTCCGACGCGCTTCATTTCCAGCACTATCTTGAAAATGACGGCGCGTTTCCCCTGTTTGCAGATTACCTAGAGGTCATCGAGGGTTACAACAAGCTCCGCGTCCTTGCCGGAGCAAACGGACTCATCATTCCGGGTCATGACCCTGAGGTGCTACAGAAATTTTCTCCCCTTGCGCCAGACCTCCAGTTCGCTAGAGTTCTCCTGTGACCCACAATAAACCGATTGAAATTTTTTGCTGTTTGCAGACAATCGGGTTGTCCTACGAAACGCTCCGGCAGTATATTGATTCTGTGCGTCACTAGAAATTTCATCGAAGGTTTGTTGTGAATGGGAACGATCGACCTCCAGATTAGACGTCAAAACGCCTCTCTTCGAATCCTTGTTGAGGATAAGCTCCGGCAGGCTATTTCAAGTGGCCGTTTCAAGCCCGGGCAGCGGCTGGTGGAGCGCGAGTTGTGCGAACTTATCGGGGTTGGCCGAACTTCAGTTCGCGAGGCGCTACGCCAGTTAGAAGCTGAAGGGCTTATTACTAGCTATCCGCATCGGGGGCCGGTTGTCAGCACTATCAGCTACGAGGAGGCTAGGCAGCTTTATAGTGTACGCGCGCTGCTTGAAAGCTTTGCCGGCCAGGAGTTCGCCGAGAACGGTTCGAATGAAGAGATCGTTGCTCTCCTCGAGACCGTGGAAGCGTTCGAAGCCGCAGCCAAGAGCGGTTCCGGAACGCGGATCATCGAAGCCAAGACCGCTTTTTACGATTGTTTGATGACCGGCAGCAAGAACGTGTTTGTGAAGCAAATGCTCACGTCGTTGCACAACCGGGTCACATTGTTGCGGATGACATCGATGACCCAGCCAGGGCGGCTGCAGAACAGCGTTTTCGAAATAAGAGAGATTGCGGCCGCTATTGCGTTGCGTGATGGCGACAGGGCAGCCGCGCTTTGCAAGCGCCATATCGAAATCGCGGCTAAGGTGGCGTTGGACTACTTGAGCAAGAACCCCGTCGAAACCTCCGAGTAGTTCCACAAAACGAAGTTCAGGCGACGGCTAAGGTTGACAGATTGTCTGAAAATCTGCTTACCTCTCTTATGGGAGGTGAGACACAGGAAGTGCGGCTTCCCAACAACATCATTTTGTTAGGGAGGACGTATGGGCGCCCATGCCGAGCTGATTAAACGCGTAACCCTGGCGATCGAAGATCCGGAGCTACCGCGACTGACCCCAGGTCTTACAACACGGATCTCGTTGCAAGTTGGACCAGAAAAGTCATCACTTGCTGTGGGAGGCGGGATAGTCGCACTGGACGGCGCGGACGAAAATGCTGACGTCATACTGAGTGCCCCAGAAGGAGCTTGGGAAAAGGTTATGCAGGTGCCGCCGCCGGCAACCTACCATTCGTTCACCGCCTTTCAACTCGCTAACCCTGAGTTCACGTTATCTGGTTCGCCCGTAGCAATCGCTCAAGCGCGTCCCGCTCTGGAGCGACTGTTCGAAATCGTCGTAGCGTCTCCGCCCCTAGTTGCGCCGAAGGTCGATCGAAATATTGAACAGGTCACCGGACGCTATAAGCGGGTAGAGGTCGGCGGCGTAGAACACGATATCTTTTACGAGGAAGCCGGTGCAGGAACTCCTATCCTTTTCCTCCATACGGCTGGCGCAGACGGCCGTCAGTTTCTACCGCAACTCTCCGACACTGGGTTTGCGCGTACGAACCGATTGATCTCAGTTGATCTGCCGTTTCACGGACGTTCGATGCCTCCTTTAACTTGGGACGGCTCGCCCTATCAACTCACAACGGATCTCTACCTGACCTGGTGCACGGCGATACTCGACCAGCTCGTCGGAGACAGAGCTATCGTCGTTGGAGGATCTATGGGCGCGGCGATGTGCATGGTGCTGGCGGCGGAGCGACCGGAACGTCTAATGGGTGTAATTGCGGTCGAGCCGCCGTTGAAGTCAAAGGGCCGTCGCAACCCCTTTCAACACAACGTCAACGTTCATGGGTCGCTTCATAACTCAGCCTATGTCCGCGGAATCATGAGCCCGCTCAGCCCGCAAGAAGAGCGACGCCGCGCCAGTTGGATCTACTCGCAGGGTGCTCCTGGAGTTTATCCCGGCGATCTTTCGTTCTACAGCGACGAGTTCGACGGTGCCGTCGTCGGTCCGAAGATTGATGCCAAGCGAACACCGACCGTTCTTCTCTCCGGGACCTATGACTACTCTGCGACGCCTGCAGACGGAGCAGCGTTAGCGGCCCTCATTCCTGGCAGCCGTCATGTCGTTATGGAGGGGCTTGGGCACTTTCCGATGTGCGAAAATCCTGACTATTTCCGGAGCTTCTTGCAAGACGCTATTCGGTTCGTCGAAGATAACGGCTGATCACAAAGCAACCGCGTTGGCCATTTACCGATCGTGTCCCAGTACGTGGCGTAGGTGACGGTAGGGAGTAAAGCCGAGCGCCCGCGCGCTTCTCGTTGCGCTGTAGCGGGTGATCGGCTTTGCGGGCGGCCATCAGTGTTTTCCGCTAGGGTCGGGTTGTTCAAGACCAACCTGACGGAAAGATCACCGATGACCAATGACATGATGAACGTGCGTTCGCTTGTTGAGAAGAGTGCCGATGCAGATTTGTTGCGTGAGATGATCGGTCTTGCTGCCGAGCGGCTGATGGAGTTGGAGGTCGGCTCGGCCACGGGTGCTGACTTCGGTGTGAAGAACCCGATGCGGCTCACTCAACGCAATGGCTACCGTGACCGCGATTGGGAGACGCGGGCTGGCACCGTCGAGCTTCGCATTCCGAAGCTGCGCAAGGGCAGCTACTTTCCGAGCTTCCTTGAACCGCGCCGCATGGCAGAGAAAGCTCTGACGGCCGTTATCCAGGAAGCGTATATCCAGGGAATCTCGACTCGTTCTGTCGACGACCTGTGGTGGATGGTGAGCGTACGGTGAGCTGTTTTTGCTGATCGGCCAAATCAGGCGATGTTCTGGCATTAGAACCAGCATTAGTGCTGACATTAATACCAGAACGAAGAGGTTTCATGGCTCGCATAGAGATCATGTCCGGTACCGAGCGCAGACGGCGTTGGTCGGACGAGGCGAAGCTGAGGATACTTGCGGAAGCTGATGAGCCCGGTGCTCGCATTGGCGATGTGGCGCGCCGGCACGACATTCATCCGGGCCAGATCCGCTTGTGGCGGCAATCATTCAACTATGCCGATCGGCCGACGGTGTTCCTCCCGGTGGAAATCACGGAGGAGGTTGGCGTAAGCCAGCCGTCTACCGCAGCAACAAGGCCGACGATCGTTGAGATCTTGCTTCGAAACGGTCGGAGCTTGAAGGTTGCGGTTGACGTTGAGTTGAAGCTGCTTGGCCCGCTCGTCGCTTGCGTGGAGGCGGTATGATCGGCCCATCGGGGAATGTGAGGGTCTATCTGGCCTGCGGAGTGACCGATATGCGGCGTGGCATTGATGGTCTGTCCGCGCTGGTCGAGACGGTCGTGAGGGAGGCACCGGGCTCGGGCGCAATCTTCGGCTTTCGCGGAAAACGCGCGGACCGGATCAAGCTTCTTTGGTGGGATGGCCAGGGGTTCTGTCTGTTCTACAAGATTTTGGAGCGCGGATACTTTCCCTGGCCGACGGCGAAAGAGGGTGTAGCGCACCTGACGCAGGCGCAGCTTTCGATGCTCGTTGAGGGGATCGATTGGCGACGCCCGGCGTGGACTTCCGCTCCCGGCCGAACGGGATAAAAGCTATATTTTGCAGGGGCATGGGAAGCTTAACGCTGGTGCGTCAGAGGCAAATCGGCTAGTTTCGCGGATATGGAAACAGCGCCGCTGGACAGTCAGGACGAGCTCAATACTTTGCGCGCACTCGTCGCGGAACAGGCGGCAAAACTTGAGAGCCAGGAAGCCGAGGTCATCAAGCGAGACTCCATAATCGGGCTTCTTCGCGCGCAACTGGAGCTTCTCCGACATCGGCAACATGGCGCGTCTTCGGAAAAGATCGACAGGAAGATCGAGCAATTCGAGCTGATGTTGGAGGAGATCGAGGCCTCCCGGGCCGAGGCTGAACAGCGCTCCGGGAAAGCTCCCTGCAATTGCCCGACCTGCGGTGGCACTTCGTTCCTGAAGGCGGCCGACAGAGTGGTCCAGGTGCTGGAGCACGTGCCGGCGTCGGTCAAGATTGTCCGGCATGTCGAGAAGCGCATGATCTGCAGGGAATGCGATACGACAGTGGCTGGCGAGATGCCGACCTTGCCGATCGAGCGCGGCAAACCCGGGCCGGGGCTGCTCGCCCACATCATGATCGCCAAATTCGACGATCACATTCCCCTCTACCGCCTGTCAGAGATGTACGACCGGTTGGGGATAGACATCTCCCGATCCGTAATGGCCGACTGGGTCGGCCGGGTATCTGCATTGCTGACACCACTTGTCCTGTTAATCAGGGCCCATATCGCCGCACTCGACCGAATACATACGGACGATACCCCGGTCGATGTTCTCGACCCCGGGCGGGGCAAGACAAAAACCGGCAGGGTCTGGGTCTACGTCTTTGACGGCAGTGGCTATCAATCCGCCACTCCCGCAGCCATTGCCTATTACTACAGCCCCGACCGCAGGGGCGCACATCCGGCTGATCACCTGGCAAGCTTCAGCGGCGTCATGCATGCCGACGGCTACGGGGGTTACAAGAAGCTCTATGGCAACCAGATCATTGAAGCCGCCTGCATGGCGCATGTGCGCCGCAAGTTCCATGATGTGATAAAGCTCAAGCCGTCTCCGATCGCTGAGGAAGCGCTGTCACGCATCGGCGCTCTCTACGATATCGAGAACCGTATCCGAGGCATGTCGGCTGACGAGCGGCGCACCCTGCGCCAACACCATGCCCGGCCTGTTCTGGACGAACTCAAGGCCTGGATCGAGGCGACACTCTCGACTTTGCCTCAGAAGCAGAGGCTGGCCGAGGCGATGCGATATGCCCTGTCGCGATGGGCAGCCTTGAGCGTCTACATCGACGATGGCCGTGTCGAAATCGACAACAACATCGCTGAACGAGCCATGCGTCCGCTTGGAATTGGAAGGAAGAACTGGCTGTTTGCCGGCTCGGACAAGGGCGGCGAGCGCATCGCCAACATCCTCACCATCATCGAGACGGTCAAACTGCAAGGCCATAATCCAGAGGTCTATCTGACGGATGTCCTGACCCGGATCCAGGATCACCCCGAAGACCGAATTGAAGACCTCCTGCCTTGGAACTGAACGCCGGCAAAAGCTCGATGCGAGGCCGCCTGATGGCGCGCTCGAGGTTCATCTACACACTCAGCCAAGTCGCCGGCATGATCGGCGAAAACCTCGAACTGATCGAAGAAGTGACCGCAAACTCGGACAACATCTCCGAAGGCGAACTGGTTTACGTCGGCGATGGCAGTGAAGACGGCACGAAGGGTCTGACCGAGAATGGCATCGAAGAACTTCAAAGCCTACTCGCCGACATCAGGACGTGGGACGGCGGTATCCGCGAGTTCCTCATCGACACACAGTGCGATCCTGAAATAATCGACCGCATCATGGCCGATGAGATGAAACGCGGCCTATAGATTCCATCTCTCGACACCCGAAAATGCGTTCGCCGGACGCTTACGGTGGATGCGACCTATCTCAAGGTCCGGCGTGGCGGCCGCATCGTCTCAGTCGCCGTCATTATCGCGGTCGGCGTCAATAACGACGGTCGGCGCGAGGTCCTGGGTATGGAAGTTGGCACCTCGGAGGCCGAACCGATCTGGACGGAATTCCTGCGCAGGCTAACGCGCCGCGGTCTACGCGGGGTGAAGTTGGTTGTCTCTGATGCACATGAGGGCATCAAGGCTGCCGTTTCCAAGGTTCTCAATGCCACTTGGCAAAGGTGCCGGGTTCACTTCATGAGGAACGTGCTCGCGCATGCTGGAAAGAGCGGCAGGCGGGTCGTATCCGCCTTCATCGCGACGGCCTTTGCCCAGGAGACCCCGGAGGCAGCAAGCCGCACAATGGCGCAGTGTCGCCGATCAAATCAGGCCGAAAGTGCCGAAGCTTGCCACCATCATGGACGACGCTGAAGAGGACGTGCTCGCCTACATGACCTTCCCGAAAGAGCACCGGGCAAAGCTGCACTCGACGAATCCAATTGAGCGTCTCAACGGCGAAATCAAGCGACGCACCGAGGTCGTCGGCATCTTTCCGAACGACGAAGCCATCGTCCGTCTCGTCGGCGCACTGCTGCTCGAACAGAATGACGAATGGGCCGTTCAACGCGCCAAGTATATGACGCTTGAGACCATGGCCCAAATGAGATGAGCCCCAAATCAGCCTGCCCCGCTGTGGCACGCTGATATCCCCTTCCGACCCATGTCGGGAAAGCACGGCCATCAGCCGCGACCTACACCACCTCCCGGGACACGATCGTATCACCTTGTATTCCGGACTAAACTTATGCCGACAGCGTTGCGATAGAGGGCATTCGGAACCAGCATGCGGCTATTCCGGAAGGTCGGCACTCGCATGACGTCATCTGACCGACATCGTGGGGTTATTCGACAAAAATTGCGAAATGTCCTTGATCCAGTTTCCGCTGTTAGATCTAGTTGTCGCCGGCAGTCCTTCTCCTTCTCTATCATATTTGCTGGAGCGTGCCGCAAGTCCGACAAGAGCTGCGCCTAGGCCAACAGCTCTGTGCTGTCATTGACGGGTTAGGAACACGTCAATGATCAACGAGGCTGGAGCCTTATACCCGGTGTTCCTGCCTCAAATGTAAGGGCATGACGAGTGCCGCCCTTTCCTTCACTTGACCAGGTGGTTTCCGATCGAGGAGCCGCCATCGACCGTCAGAATGCTACCGGTCGCGAACCTCGAACGATCGGACGCAAGAAAAAGCATTGCTTCAGCAATCTCTTCAGCTGTCCCCATCCGATCCATGACGGCACGGGCGTTGAAATCGCTGCGAAGCTTCGCGGGGTCCTTCGCTTCGGCGAAGATTTTCGTGAAGTAAGGAGAGTCGATTGTCCCTGGAGCGACCGCGTTGACACGAATTCCCTCTTTCGCATGATCCATGGCCATCGCGCGCGTCAGCGAAGATATTGCTCCTTTCGATGCTACGTAGGCAGTCCTGTCCGCGATTGCTGAGGTTGCGGTGTAGGAAGTCGTATTGATGATCGAACCTCCGCCGTTCCGTCGCATAACAGGAATGACGTACTTTGAGCAAAGGAAGATCCCTTTGACGTTTACGGACATAATCCGGTCCCAAGTTTCTTCAGGAATGGTCACCACATTCCCCGTCGTTCCGAACCCGGCATTATTGACGAGCACGTCGACCCGGCCCCACTTTGCGGTCGTCTTCTCAACCATGCTTTCCGCGTCCTTGGCGGACGAGACGTCGACGCGAACACCGAAAGCCTTCGAGCCGATCTCGTTCGCCACACGAACCGCGGCGTCTTCATTGACATCAGCAACAACCACATAGGCGCCGTTCTTTGCGAAAAGCTCGGCTGTCGCACGACCAATGCCGCTGCCGCCCCCTGTGACGATACAAACTCTTTGATTCAAATCCATCGACCATCTCCTCATTTTTGGGTGCCTTAGAAGACATTTTAGCAGACAATCTGTCAATTGTGAAAATCCAGTTGACAGATTGTCTGCTGATCTGTTTATCTAGGCTCGATCGAATTTGGCCGTGGGAGGACAATATGGCCGATACCAGCACTGAGGCGCAGTTGGCTTTTAAGGCAGCTATGCGTCGGTTCACATCAACCATCTGCTTGATCACGACCGAACTCAACGGGGTCCGTCATGGCATGGCCGCCACCGCGGTCCAGTCGGTTACCGCGGACCCACCAACTGTTCTTGTCTGCATCAACCAATCGGCTTCGGTGAATCAGCCTTTGAAGATCTCCGGGAAGTTCGCCGTGAACATGCTGCATCTTTCACATGCCGATCTTGTGCCGCTGTTCAGTGGGCAATTGAAGGGTGAAGAGCGCTTTCATTACGGCGAGTGGCTGTCTCTCGACGGCATGCCGGTCCTGTCCGATGCGCAGGCGGCGTTTGTCTGCAAGCTAAAAGATGTCGTTCACGTTGGAACGCATGATGTTGTGCTCGGAGAAGTGCTCGAAGCACGGTTCATCGAGTCAATCGCGCCGCTTCTCTACGAAAACGGTCAACTCGTCAGGTCGTCGTCCATCAGTGGATCGGCCGCATAGTAGGTGGCTTTAACCACCAATCACATCACTCATCGAAAGCCCAAGGGCGGCAAGGAGAAAAGCGTGAGCAATATGGCACCCGCAAGAGAAATTCATGGACGTGAAGTCACAGAGCGCTTTGAGCGCGGACTAAAGACCCGGCGCGAAGTCTTGGGGGGGGGCTATGTTGATGCGTCGGTCAGCAAAGCCACCGACTTCAATTGGCCGATGCAAACCCTCGTCACAGAATACTGCTGGGACGCGATTTGGAATCGGCCGGGCCTGGAGCGCAAGCAGCGCAGCATCCTCAATCTCGGGATGATTTCGGCCCTCAATCGTCCGCATGAGCTGAAACTGCATGTTCGCGGAGCAATCAACAACGGTCTTACCAAAGAGGAAATTCGGGAGGTTTTCCTCCAGGTTTCGATTTACTGCGGTGTTCCTGCGGCCATCGACAGCTTCCGCGTGGCAGCGGAAGTTTTCGACGAGATGGGCATCTAGTTATTCAACGCATTTGAGTGGGCTGAGCATCATCCGTTGCCAGCCCGAGGAGGGACTACAGTGACCGCACAAGACGATTTCCGCGCTGCCGGAAACCCAATGTTCAATGATAACAAGCTCAAGCTCGGCGTATTTGGCACGAATTGCTCGAATGCATGCGCGATTACGCTCGCTGAGACAACGTTCGAACCTACCTTCGACCACAACGTCGAGATTGCAAAGAAGCTTGAGGCAGCCGGTTGGGAATGCATGGTGCCGATTGCACGCTGGCGTGGTTTTGGCGGTCCTTCAAACTTCAATGGCGTGAACATGGATACGTTCACCTGGGCGGCCGCTCTCGCGGCGGTCACCACGAAGCTCCAGTTCTTCTCAACGACTCACATTCCGACGCTAAACCCGATTGTTGCAACCAAGATGGCGACAACAATCGATCACATCTCGAAGGGTCGATACGGCCTCAATCTCGTTACCGGCTGGTTCACTCCCGAAATGGAAATGTTCGGAGTTCCTATGATGGAGCACGACACCCGCTATGAATACGCCACTGAATGGATGGATATCGTCGAGACGCTCTGGAAACGCAATGGCGTTACCTTCGAAGGCGAGTTCCTCAAAGTCAAAGACGCCTTCAGTGAACCCAAACCCTACAACAAGGCGGGTCGCCCGCTCCTGATCTGCGCCGGCGCCTCGGGCAAGGGACTGCATTTCACCGCCAAGTTCTGCGACTTCAACTTCGGCTTCATGCAAGACATGGAATCCGGCGCTGCCTGGGTCAAAAAGGTGAAGGACCTGGCGCGTACTGAATATAACCGTGATCTTGGCACATTCACAGCTTGCCCCGTTATCGTTCGCGAAACGGAGAAGGAAGCAAAGGAATACTACGACTACTACGTCAACCAGAAGGGTGACTGGGAGGCATGCGAGAACATCTGTGAAGTTCTGCAGGTGCAATCTCAAAACCATTCTGCCGAAATGTATCAAAAATTCAAGGAACGCTTCGTCGCTGGCTGGGGTGGATACCCGATCGTCGGCAATCCAGAACAAGTCGCCGACAAGCTCGTGGATCTCAGCAATACAGGCGTCAACGGCGCCTTGCTGACAATGGTCGATTACAACGAGGAACTTCCCTTCTTTAACGACCGTGTCATGCCGCTGCTCAAGCAAGCCGGTCTGCGCAACTGAACCAGTCCTCGGGACGGCGATTGCCGTCCCGACACGAACTCTGCCAGATTCTGGCAGGATTTTCGCGGCTGGCGGCCAAAGGGGCCGGCGGTTGAGCGGAACCACAAGGGGAGGAGGCCCTGAATGCTGAAGAAAATCGTTGCAGCGCTTTTTACGCTGTCGAGCCTTTATCACATGAACGGCGTGGCGAAGGCTGACGGCCTCGATTCGTTGCCGCCGGACCAAAAGGCGCTTTACGAGAATATCGATCCCGCCATTCCGCTCGGGGGGACGGTGTACAAAGATTTTGTTCCAAAACGTCCACCGCCGTGGAAAATTGGTTATGCATCCACATATGCCGGTAATACCTGGCGCGCGAACATCCTGGACGAATTCACCAACGTATTGCTTCCGAGATATAAGGAAGCAGGCCTAGTCTCCGATCTAATCGTCACGCAGTCTGACCTCAAAGACGCTGTCCAAATCCAGCAGATGCGGCAGATGGTTGACGACGGTGTTGATGCGATCGTCATTTGCTGCTCGAACATTACCGCACTTAACAAGACCATAGAGTATGCTCATTCGAAAGGCGTGCCAGTCTTCTCAGTCTCGGGCTATGTCACATCACCCTACGCAATCAATGCCACAGAGAATAACACCGACGGTGGCTACAAGGCTGCTGAATGGCTTGCCAAGGAAATCGGTGAAAAAGGCAACGTCCTGATGGTATCGGGCATCCCCGGTTTCGCATCATCGGACAGCTTCGACATCGGCGCGAAGAACGCGTTCGATAAATTCCCCGGTATCAAAATTGTAGGCACGATAGCTGGCAAATGGACCGACCAGGTCGCCCAGGTTGAGGTTCAGAAGTTTCTTGCCACCAATCTTGCTGAGGTTAATGGCATTCTCGTTCAGTCCGCTTCAGAAAACGGTGTCGTGAACGCAGTACAGCAATCCGGCCGCGACATGATGCCTATCGTGCTCGGGGGTGAGGCTTCGGCAGCCTGCTACTGGCGTAAGAACCCTGATTTCATAAGCAAGAGCTTCCATTTCTGGCCGCCGCGGTCTGATGCCCGCCTTGTGTGGGACGTCATGATGCGAACGCTCGAAGGCCAGGGACCAAAGATCCAGTCGATTCTTCGTCCTGCGCTTCCTTACACCATTGATGACGTGAAGGAAGTGCTGAAGGAAGATTGCGATCCCAATTCCACGGATTGGATCGAGCCGAAGAACAACGGCTGGTGGCCTGCAGACGTCGCTGCAAACTACTTCGAACGTCCTGAAGATCCGTTAGCTTGGCGGCCGAAGAAGTAATGAATGTTCTCCGGAAGGAGACCTCCCAGCCTCCCGCGTCGGTTTCTATAATCGGCGCGGGAGGTATCTGCGATTTGATTGGAAATAGTGTGCTGGACTTTCACAGAATTCAACGTTTGCCGCCTTATGTTTTCGAACAGGTCAACCGTTTGAAAGCAAGCGCGCGAGCGGGCGGCGCCGATATCATTGATCTCGGCATGGGAAACCCCGACCTTCCCACTCCTCAGTCGATCGTCGACAAGCTGTGCGAGGTCGTGCAGGATCCGCGCACCCACCGCTATTCCTCCTCCAAGGGCATTCCGGGGCTGCGCCGTGCCCAGGCCGCCTATTATGCCCGCCGTTTCGGTGTCAAGCTCAACCCGGATACCCAGGTGGTCGCCACCTTGGGCTCCAAGGAAGGCTTCGCCAACATGGCGCAGGCGATCACCGCGCCCGGCGACGTGATCCTCTGCCCGAACCCGACCTATCCGATCCACGCCTTCGGTTTCCTGATGGCGGGCGGCGTGATCCGCTCGATGTCGGTTGAGCCGGATGAGAGCTTTTTCCCGCCGCTGGAGCGGGCGGTCCGGCATTCGATCCCGAAGCCGTTGGCGCTGATCCTCAACTATCCGTCGAACCCGACGGCCCTCGTCGCGACGCTCGATTTCTATAAGGACGTCGTCGCCTTCGCCAAGAAGCATGACATCATCGTGCTTTCCGACCTTGCCTATTCCGAGATCTACTTCGACGGCGCTCCGCCGCCATCGGTTCTCGAAGTGCCGGGTGCAATGGATGTGACCGTCGAATTCACCTCGATGTCGAAGACCTTTTCCATGCCCGGCTGGCGCATGGGCTTTGCCGTCGGCAACGAGCGGCTGATCGCGGCGCTCACCCGCGTCAAGTCCTATCTCGACTACGGCGCCTTCACGCCGATCCAGGTGGCCGCGACCCATGCGCTGAACGGCGACGGTTCCGACATTGCGGAGGTTCGCAACGTCTACAAGCGTCGCCGCGACGTCATGGTCGAAAGCTTCGGGAAGGCCGGCTTCGACGTGCCGCCGCCGGCTGCCACCATGTTCGCCTGGGCAAAGATCCCGGAAAAGTTCCGTCATCTCGGTTCGCTGGAGTTTTCCAAGCTGCTGGTCGAGAAGGCCGACGTCGCCGTTGCACCGGGTATCGGCTTCGGCGAAATGGGCGACGACTACGTCCGTCTGGCGCTCGTCGAGAACGAACACCGCATCCGCCAGGCTGCGCGCAACATCAAACGCTGGCTTAGCGGCGACGAGAAATTTGAAATCAACGTAATGAATCAGTGAAAGGATACCCGATGCCAATCTTCGGATCATGCCAATGCAAAGCGGTAACGTACCAGGTTCAGGAAATTGATGGACCCATGTGGAATTGCTTCTGTCAAACATGCCGGAAGTCACACGCCGCTGATCACAATACCGCTGCGAAGGTGAAAAGCGAGCACTTCAAGATCCTTACAGGCCAAGATACGCTTCATAGCTTCGAATCGACGCCTGGAAAGCTGCGGTGGTTTTGTTCGGTATGTGGCTCGCACGTTTATGCGGAGCGGCCGGCCAGCCCGGAGCTCAAAGTCGTTAGAGCCGGCACGTTCGATACCGATCCTGGAAGTGTGCCGATGTCAAACGTATGGGTATCGCATGCGGAACCTTGGCTCGCCCATGATCCATCGAAGGCAAGCTCACCAGAGTTCCCGTAAGTGACCGGGATACTACCTGTCGTAACTGAGGTGGAGCCACGGCGACCGTATATCAAGCGGCAACGCCTCATTCCGTGTCCAGGAGGTTCTAACGCAAACGTGCTGGGTCGGTAAAAGCGGCAGGGATTGCAGACAGTAGGTGCGCTTGCACGGCGAGCCCACCCATTGAGAGAATAAAGTCGTACGAGACAGAAGACTTCTGCGAAGCAATCCAGCCTTCGAGGTTGGGAAATTACGGGTTGTGAGGGCTCAGGACACCGCAGGACTATTTTTGCCCCCACGGGTCCTCAACGACCTCCATTGCGGTGTGAGTGAAAATTGTAAGATTGTCTTATGCGAGAATGTTGGGAGTCCTGTGACATGAAAGTTGTTGTAATAACGGGGAATTTATCGCGCCCCTCGAAAACCCGGGCCGTAGCAGACTTCATGGTGGATCGGGTGCGCGCGTCCGGCAACGAAGCAAGCTGCTGGGACCTTGTCGACCTTCATCCGCACCTTGGGGCAACAGTGTTGCCCTCCAGCGCCGCTGAGATTGTTAAAGCGGCACTCAACGATATTTTGGCTAGTGACGTGCTAGTTGTTGGTAGTCCGGTCTACAAAGCATCTTACACTGGGTTGCTGAAGCATTTATTCGACCTTGTCGACATGAAAGCGCTTAAGGGCCGCTATGTGATCCCTTTTGCAACCGGTAAAGCATCGAGTCACAAGCCGCTCGTCGAAGCCTCGATGGAAGCCTTATTCGACTTTTTCGAAGCGCAAATACATAGCCGTTTCATTTTCGCTCTCGATGAAGATTTTCAGAACGATGCTCTTTCTGAGAACCTGCGCGCGCTTGTCGACAGAGAGCTCGATGCCGCGCGTCGCGCCGTCAGCCCATAATAAGGAGGAGGATTCCATGTCTTTTTCGAGCATAGATGAGGCGATCGAGGCGATCGAAGCGGGCGAGATGGTTATCGTGGTCGACGACGAAAACCGGGAGAATGAAGGCGACCTAGTCGTTGCTGCCGAAAAAATAACAGCTGAGCACATCGCTTTCATGATGAAATATGCGAGAGGCCTTATCTGCGTGCCACTTCCAGCCGAACGTCTCGACAAACTCGAGATCCCCCTGATGGTCACACGTAATTCGGACTCACTGCAGACGGCATTTACCGTTTCCGTCGATTGCAAACACGGCACAACGACAGGGATTTCAGCCGAAGATCGAGCAGCAACCGTCAAGTCGCTCATCGATCCGCAGACGCGGCCGGAAGACCTATCGCGACCGGGTCACATTTTTCCTTTGCGTGCAAATCGTCTCGGTGTCCTGGGCCGTCCTGGCCACACCGAAGCTGCCGTGGATCTTGCACGACTTGCCGGCCTGGCGCCGGCTGGCGTAATCTGCGAGATCGCCAATGACGACGGAACCATGTCTCGACTGCCAGATCTCGAGAAGTTCGCAATCGAACATGGCCTGCACATAGTAACGATCGACGCTTTGATTGAGTACTGCAGGAGTCGTGATACGAGGGTAAAGCGTTACGCGCAGTCCTTTATGCCAACGCGGTTTGGGGATTTCAAGGCAATTGCTTATCGCGATAGTTTGACGGGAACTGAACACTTAGCTTTGACACTTGGCGAGTTGTGCGAGAAGGAAGACGTTCTGGTACGGGTGCATTCTGAATGTCTGACAGGTGAGGCGTTCCGGTCCATGCGATGCGACTGCGGTCAACAGCTCGAAATGGCTCTTCGGGCGGTCCAGTTAGCGGGCGCTGGTTGCGTGATCTACATGCGTGGGCAAGAGGGGCGTGGCATTGGCTTAGGAAACAAAATTGCGGCTTACAGCCTGCAGGATCATGGTCGTGATACTCTTGAGGCAAATCGGGAACTCGGCTTCGCATCTGATTCCCGCGAATATAACGCAGCGGCGGATATCATCCGCGACCTCGGTATCGGCAGCGTTCGGCTTCTGACCAACAATCCTACAAAAATAGAGGCGCTGCGAACGTCAGGCGTCATCGTGTCGTCTCGCCAGAGTCTGATCGCCGCATCTAGCGCGTCCAACATCACTTATTTTAAGACAAAGCGCGATCGGTTTGGCCACCTGTTGGACCAGGACACGTCAGCTGAACACGTCGGCCGGAGCAACGTCTTTTCAGTGTTTGGCGCGCAGGTGTTCTCTGGACCCCTTGGATAACGGAGCCGCCCTCGCCACTTACCTGCCGGTGATTGTAGGGGGCCGCCTTTGACCGGCAGAGTCCTAGAGCTTTTGCGTGGGCCCTGCCAGCACATCATTCGTGCAGGCCTATCGGAGTGATGTGGCCCGCGATTGCATCGAAAGCAGCGTTCGACCATATCTCGTCTTGAGCACGGCTGTTCCGACGGATCGCATTTAATCGCGGTCCGTCTTGTCTTTCGAAAAGTCTCGCAAAACTAATGCTTCATGCGAAGGATCGGCTTAATGACTTTGCCGCTCTCGGAATCAGCCATCGCCTCGTTGATCTGGTCGAGGTCATAGAACTGAACCAGTTTGTCGAACGGGAAAAGTCCCTGCTGCCAATACTCGATCAACTGCGGGACGAACTCGGACGGAACGCTTTGTCCTTCGACAACGCCGATCAATGTGCGGCCGAAAAGGAAGTTCCCGATATCGATCGTGCCTTCAGTGCCGAGAGCGGACGAGCCAACGAGACCGCATGTTCCCGGCGTACCAAGGCAGTCGACTGCCTGACGGAAAACTCGCGGCGAACTCGTGCATTCCAAGCTGAAATCAACGCCTGCGGGGACGATCTTCCTGATCGCGGCAACGCTGTCCAATTTGCGGGCATTTATCGTGTGCGTCGCCCCGAGTTCGCGCGAAAGTTCCAGCCGTTCATCGTTCAAGTCGATCACGATGATGGTCGCGCATCCGGCGATTTTCGCGGCCATCGTAGCCGCCATGCCAACCGCACCAGCACCGAACACTGCTATTGACGAGCCGGGCTTCGGCTTGAGGCAATTCAGTACCGCGCCAGCACCGGTCTGAAGCCCGCACCCGAGCGGTCCGATCAACTCGAGTGGAACATCCTTTGCAACCTTCACGGCGTTTCGTTCGCTGGCGATGGCGTAGGTTGCAAATGACGACTGCTCGAAGAAGCAGCCACTAATCTGTTTCCCGTGAGAATCATGGATCGGGCAGGTGCCATCCGGACGAGTGCCGCGGAAATTGCGACCGAAGAAGTCCTCGCAGTAGAAAGGTGTACCGGAAAGGCACTTTTCGCACTTGCCGCAATAGGCGTAGCTCAAAGCAACGTGATCACCGGGCACAAGATCTTTAACTGCGCTCCCGACGGCCTCGACGACGCCAGAGCCTTCGTGTCCCAACACAACAGGTTGAGGTACGTCATATCCCTGGTCCCTGACCACCAGGTCGGTATGACATACCCCCGATGCGACGATGCGGACCAAAATCTCGTCTGCACGAGGTTCCTCAATCCCTATGCACTCCAAGATCAAGGGCTTCGCCTTTTCGCGCGAGACCGCCGCATATGCCTGCTTCATGTAACTGTTCCTCCAAGGCTCACAACGCAATTCGCGCGAACGTACTCATCGTCAGACAATCAGTCAATAATTACTCTATTAAATTAGATCAGTTCAACCGGAGCAGGGCTGCATTTTTGCAAAGTCACGAGTGAACGCTGATTTGAAGTGATCAAAGGGTTCCGATGCATGTTCGAAAGGGAGCATGCGTCTTGTCCCGCTTTGGGCTGAAAGATCGGCAGACGAAAATTTAGTAGCAACGTGTGAGGCGAGCCGGATGGCGTCGCTTGCCGACGTCGAGCCGGTTCTGAAGGCTATCGACAGCTTCGAGACACCGGTATTGCCAAGTTCAACCGACTACAAACGATGCTACTGCCAGCCAGGCTTAACAGACAGTACCAACCAGGACGTTAGTCTTCTCGATGATCGAGAGGTCCGACGCAATCCGGTATACAGTTGGCGCGGCGGTCGGTGACTCAATAGCGAGCGTATCCTGGATCGTGAGGCGTTCGATGCCCTGCTTTAGTGACCTGATCGTATTCCCGTGGGCCACCACAAGAACCGATTTCCCTCTCAACAAGGGGGGGAACACTTCGCTTATCAAAAAGGGCAGAACCCTCGCGCTTATGTCCCGTATGCTTTCTCCCCCAGGTGGTGGAGTGCTGTACGAGCGGCGCCAAACCTGGACAACATCCTGGCCCCACCGCTCACGTGCCACGTTCTTGTTGATGCCGGTGAGCTGTCCGTAGTCGCGTTCGTTCAACTCGGTTCTCCTGATTGGCTCCAGCAGATCGCCGTTGGTTTCGTTCAAAATCGCTCTGCAAGTGTCGACTGTGCGCAAGAGGGCAGAGCTAAACGCAATATCGAACGAGATGCCGAGGTTCGCGAGCAGTGAGCCGGCTCGCCTGCTCTCAGACCAGCCCTCCTGTGTGAGCGGCACGTCGCTCGTACCCGTGAACTCCCCGCGCGCGTTCCCTTCGCTTTGGCCATGCCGGACAATCACCAGAGTGGACATTCATAACCCTCCCATCGATTTAGCGAACACGAATATTGTCGCACTATCGGACAATCCGTCAAGTGCGACTATGTGCAAGTGAAAACAAAACGATGTCGAAAAAACAAACGTCGAAGTTTATATTTATTGACAGATTGTCTGATAGCTCATACCAATGCACTCCGCCGTATTGAGGAGAGTCCGGCACGGCTTGGGAAGGCAAGGCTCTCGCCTTAACAGACAATGCCGCCCAGAGCGGCCGGAGGAGGAATTTTCATGAAGAGACGTACATTTCTACAAGCGAGCGGGGCAATTGCTGTAGCCGGCACGTTCGGAATGCCGGGGATTCTTCGCGCCGACGACGCGATCAGTCTCCTACCTGACACTTGGCCCTCCGAAGGCGCCAACCCAATTGTCGACGCGGGTAAGTTCAAGAAGTCAGGCCCGTGGAAGATCGGACACAGCCACTACGGCCTCGCTGGTTCAACGCATACCTACCAGACGGCGTTTGAAGCCGAATATGAAATAAAAAAGAACAAGGATCGGATCGCTGATTACCAGTTCCGGAGCGCTGATCTCAATGCCTCCAAACAAGTTGCCGATATCGAGGATCTGATCGCCCAGAAGGTCGATGCGATCATCATCGCACCGCTAACCACCGGTTCCGCCGTCGAGGGCATCAAG
The DNA here is from genome assembly GCF_030053135.1 of Rhizobium sp. BT04. Lineage (NCBI taxonomy): Bacteria > Pseudomonadati > Pseudomonadota > Alphaproteobacteria > Hyphomicrobiales > Rhizobiaceae > Rhizobium > Rhizobium sp. BT04. The sequence continues at coordinate 400,920 of NZ_CP125650.1, forward strand.
AAGGCAAAGGCTGCTGGCATTCCAACCGTAGTCTATCTCGGACGCGTCGACACCGAGGAGTTTACGGTTCAGGTCCAGGGCGACGACTTCTATTTCGGGCGCGTGATGGCTCAGTTCCTCGTCGACAAGCTTGGCAACAAGGGCAAGGTATGGGTTCTGCGTGGCGTCGCCGGGCATCCCATCGATGCAGATCGTTATGCAGGCGCCATGGAAGTCTTCAGCAAGTCTGGACTTCAGATCACGTCGACCCAGCACGGAAGCTGGTCTTATGAGGACTCAAAGAAGATCGCCGAAAGCTTGTATCTCTCCGACCCCGATGTCGCGGGCATCTGGACCGATGGAGCCAACATGTCTCTTGGCGTTTTGGATGCCTTGCAGGAGGCTGGCGCCTCAACGATCCCGCCAATCACGGGCGAAGCACTTAACGGCTGGATGCGTCGTTGGAATGACGAAAAACTTTCCTCGATCGGTCCGATTTGCCCACCCGCTCTGTCTACTGCCGCGCTACGGGCCGCCTTCGCCTTGCTGGATGGGAAGCCGATTCAGCGTAACTGGACGAACCGCCCCAAGCCGATCACCGACGAGACGCTCTCCCAGTTCTATCGCGCAGATCTCACTGATGCGTACTGGGCGCCGACCGAAATGCCGAACGAAAAGCTCCTTGATTATTTCAAGGCTTGATGAACTACGGGCACGATCACTCGTGCCCGTATCCCTGTCGAAGATGGAAATTCCCATGAGCACGCTTGTCGAGATGGTCGGCATCAACAAATCGTTTGGTTTCACGAAAGTCCTTTCGGACGTTCGCTTTTCCCTGGAACGTGGCTCCGTGCACGCTCTGATGGGGGAAAACGGCGCGGGGAAGTCCACCCTGATGCGTATTCTGGCGGGGGTATATCAGCCGGGCGCAGGAAGTGTTCGGCTCCGCGGGGAGGAAGTCAATTTCCGTTCCCCTAAGGAGGCACGGTTGGCGGGAGTGTCGACGGTGTTTCAGGAGTTTACCCTGATCCCCAATCTCACCGTTGCTGAGAACATGTTCCTGGGCCACGAACCTCGTCGCATTGACGGTTCGATCGATAGCGTCGAGGTAGTGAAACGCGCTCGCGCTTTGCTGGCTGACGTATTTCCACAGCTCGACGCAACCGCGATCGTCGAGACACTGACTGTCGCGCAGCAGCAGGCAGTTGAGATCGCGAAGGGACTTACGTCGAACGCGGACGTATTCATCTTCGACGAGCCAACGGCGGCGTTGAACTCGACCGATGTCGCGCATCTTTTCAAGGTTATCCGCGACCTTAAGGCTCAACATAAGGCTGTCGTCTACATCTCTCATCGCATGAATGAAGTCTTCGAACTATGCGACACCATCACCGTCATGAAAGATGGCGCTTGGGTAAGGACTGCAAGAGCGCAGGACTTCAACTTGCAAACGCTGGTAGCGACAATGGTTGGTCGCGAACTTCAGAACTTCTTTCCGCCGCGCTCGCAGGCCACCGGAGCGGCAATGCTGGAGGTTTCGGACTTGCGCCTCGACGACAGCAGCTCGACAGTCACTTTCGTTGTCAGAAAAGGTGAAATCATCGGGCTGGCAGGGCTCGAAGGACAGGGCCAGCGAGAGATAATGCGTGCCATTGTGGGCGTTGAATCGCCAAAGGCCATCGCCGTGTGGCGTGCCGGCCCCGACAACAGCATGCACGTGGTGAATGTAGGGTCAGGGTTCGCTCGCGCGGTCGCATCAGGAATCGGTTTTATCCCTGAGGACAGGAAGCAGGAAGGGCTGTTCCTGCGCCTGCCTATCTACGACAACATCGCGCTGGGAAAACAGCTCAATCGGAATATGGCAAGCGTTGCGTGGCGATCGGTGTCGAAGGTCCGCGAGGTGATCAAGTCGTTACGAGTTGCGGCCGCCGATCCCAATGCGCCCGTAGGTAAACTCTCGGGCGGGAATCAGCAGAAGGTGCTGCTGGGCCGCTGGTTGCTCTCCGGAGTGGACATCCTCGTTATTGAGGAGCCCACGCGCGGCGTCGACGTCGGTGCAAAGGCAGAGATTTACAGATTGCTGCGGGACTTCAGTGATCGTGGCGGTGCGGTCGTGGTTTCGTCGCGCGAGCACGCTGAGCTTATAGGGCTCTGCGACAGCATTTTGGTCGTTCATGACAGGAAGATCGTCGGGCAGATGTCCGCAGAGGGGGCGACCGAGGAAAGAATCCTCGAGACTGCGCTGGGGGCGAGTGCGTCACCGGATCCCCGTGCTGCGGTGCATTGAGGAGGATAACTTATGAATTCATTTGCCAGTCGCCTGAAGCTCCCTTATCGCGCGGGAGCGATCGGGCTTTCCATTGGAACGCTCCTGGTGATGGTTGTCGCCTCGGTAATATTATTGCCGGACTTCATGGATCCGGAGAATTTGTCTAATCTCCTGGCGCAATCGACGGTGCTCGTCATCTCGGCTCTCGGTCAGACGTTCGTCATTCTCACTGGCGGCCTCGACGTGTCGGTTGGGTCCGTCATCAGTCTAACGACGACGATCATGACGCTTGATCTTCCTGAGATAACCCGCGTGCTTATCTGCATCGCGGTGGCGATGGGGTTCGGAGTAGCGAACGGTTACGGTGTCGCGCGCCTCAATGTACATCCAATCATCATGACGCTGACAACAATGGGCATCGGCCAAGGTATCGCGTTGATCATTTTGCCAATCCCAGGTGGGCGCGTTCCGGAGTGGCTTTCCGGCTCGGTAGCCGGATCCATCGGCCCCGTACCTAACTCATTGTTTTGGTTGATCACGGCATCGCTCTTCGCATCCTGGATTCTCTATCGTCGTCCCTTCGGCCTCTACCTCTTCGCTTCCGGCGGCAATGACTTCAACGCACGGATGAACGGTGTTCCCGTCGAGCGCACCATCATCAAAGCGTATGTTCTTTCCGCTCTATTCGCATGCGCTGCGGGGATGTTTCTTGCAGGTCGCCTTGCATCGGGTGATCCTAAGGGCGGCGCTTCATTCGGGATTGAGTCTGTAACGGCTGCAGCATTGGGTGGGGTCCACCTCGCCGGGGGCATCGGAAGCATTGTGGGAACCGTCGTTGGCGCGGCGATCCTCGGGACAGTGAATAATGTGATGAATCTGGCCAACGTCTCTGCATTTCTTCAGTCGGTCGTCAAGGGTGTGTTGCTTCTCGTACTCGTCGTTTCGCAGCGACGCAAAACAATCGGACTTTGAAAGAGATGGACTTCTCGATGACCACATCAGACTCGAAAACTGAAGCACCATCTCGCTCATTGAGGGGTAAGAGCGCCATTTCGTGGATACTCGGGCTACCGCCCGCATACTATGTGCTCGCAATCCTGGTTGCGGTTGCTCCAGCAGTGAGCGCCACGCTCATAAATCCCAACTACTGGTTTGTAATCCTCAAGCAGTCAGCGCCGCTCGGGATCGCGGTGCTCGCCCAGTCGCTTGTCATGCGGGTGCGATCCATCGATCTCTCTGTCAGCGGTATTTTCGCGTTCGCGATTTATTTGGCCAGCTCGGGCCAGCTCAACAACTATCCACCGCTAATGACCGTCCTCATGCCTGTTGTGATTGGGCTAGCTGTGGGGGGTGTAAACGGAATACTCGTAGCATACGTGCGCGCTTCTGCCGTTATCTCCACACTAAGTGTTTCGGCCATTCTGATTGGGATCGTCCAATACATGAGCGCCGGCCGCGCGCCCGGTTCAACGCCAAGCTGGCTTCGAATACTTACGAGCGGCAATATCCACGGCCTTTCCTATTCCGTGGTCCTGTGGATCGTCATCGCCGCCCTGATTTCTATCGCATTTCGCTTTCTCATCGTCGGGCGTTACTTCAGGGCCGTCGGCGACAATCCGAGGGCGGCGGAAACTACAGGAATTCCGTTGGCACGTACGATTTTTGTCTCGCACACGCTCGCGGGCGCCCTGACAGGCATCGCGGCCCTGGTCCAGGTATCCGCGTTGGCGGTCGGCACCATCAAGCCAGGCTTCGACACCTTCATGAATGCGCTCGCCGCCACGATCCTCGGCGGTGTGACGTTCGGCGTCGACCGGGGCGGCGTCGCCGGGCCGTTCGTTGCCGTCGTTGCCTTCAGCTTCCTGTTCGCGATGCTGACCGTCTTCGGCATCCAGGAGCCGGGCAAGCTTATCGTCCAGGGCGTGATCATTGCATTTGCCGCAATCATCTACGGTGCGCGCGCGGGTCGCGTCTAGTCCGTCGGGCCGATCAAGTCATTCCCGTAGCAATTGCGGGAGAACGCAGGAGAATATAATGGTGAAAATCACTGCGGCTGTCGCCGTGAAGCCAAAGAGCCCGCTGGAATTCCGTGAACTCGAACTGGCTGACCCCGAAGGCAACGAGATCCTGGTTCGCACGGTTGCGAGCGGGATCTGCCACACGGACTTGCTGCTTCGCGACGGTATTTTTGGCCCGCCGGCACCGGTGATCCCGGGGCACGAAGGCGTCGGCGTCGTCGAGGCGGTCGGACCAGAAGTTCAGAGCCTCAAAGTGGGTGATCACGTCGCACTGAGCCAGAGCTCATGCGGATTCTGCGCCGACTGCCGCCGTTCTCACCCAATGAACTGCCAAAACTATACCCAGTACAATCTTACGGGGCTTCGTCCGAATGGTAAGAAGGCATTGCTCTGCGATGAAGTTGGCATTGGCAGCAATTTCGTGGGCCAGTCGTCCTTTGCGACGCATATCCTTGCGACTGAAAACAATGCAGCGCTTTTGCCGAAAACAGACCTCGACCTTACCGACGCTGCGCCACTCGGGTGCGGCATGGCAACGGGTGCAGGAACAGTGATAAACGCGATGAAGCCGGAAATAGGGTCGACGATAGCCGTTTTCGGCGCAGGTGCTGTCGGCATGGCCGCCGTGATGGCCGCCAAAGTTCGTCGGTGCAGCAAGATTATCATCATAGATCTGAATCAGCAGAGGCTAGACATGGCCATGGGGCTTGGTGCCACACATGCGATCAACGGCAAAGATCCCGACGTAGTCAACCAGATCCATGCGCTGACGGGCGGCGGTGCCGACTTCGCGATTGACGCAGTTGGCATCATTCCGGTTATTCTGAACTCGATCAAGTGCACCCGTGCCGGCGGGCACGTTGTCTTGCTCGGCCTCGACGCGCTCGGTAACGACATTCCCATCCCCCTCGATCTAATGGTGTTCAATCGCAAGATCCAGGGTGCGATCCTTGGTGATCAGATTCCACAGCTGTTCATTCCGCAGATGATGGATCTTAATCAGGCTGGGCTTTTCCCCTTCCAAAAATTGATCACCAAGTATCCCTTCGAGAAGATCAACGAAGCGATCGCGGACGCCGAAGCCGGGCGAGTGATCAAGCCGGTCGTCGTTTTCAATTAGGAGCCAGCGCAAATGACATCGAAGAAGTCAGAGGAACAGCACCTTGTCGTGGAATTCAAAACCACGTCCCAAAATCGAAATCGCGTAAAAGAACTCCTTCAGGAATTCATTGGACCCGCCCGCGAAGAGTCTGGTTGTCTCTACTACGACCTCTACCAGCGGTCGGACGATCCGAACACTTTCATCATCTTAGACGGCTGGCAGAATGAGGCGGCTGTCGTTGGCCATGGCGAACATCCTAATGTCAAGCGGGTGCTGGAGCCTCTTCTTCCACTGTTGGTGAGTCCACCGTCGATTAATGTAAATACCCGTATCAGCGACTGATCGGGCGCAATGGCCATTTCTACGAGGCGCGCGCCCCGAGCGCGCAGGTTTGAGGGAGACGAAATGGATACGCATCGAGTTGTCGTAGTCGGCGGTGGCTTTGCCGGACTCCAGTTAGCGAAGGACCTCAAGTGTCCCGACACTTCCATAACGATCGTCGACAGGCGCAACCATCACCTCTTTCAACCGCTCCTCTACCAAGTTGCCACGACTGTATTGGCAACCTCGGAGATAGCCTGGCCCATCAGAGCATTGTTCAGAGGACGAAAGGATGTATCGACGCTGCTGGGCGAGGTTGTTGGCGTTGATACCGAGGCACGCGTAGTATCGCTCAAGGATGGGAATGCTATTCCCTATGACACGCTCGTTCTCGCGACAGGTGCAAGGCACGCCTATTTTGGCCGGGACGAGTGGGAGCCGTTTGCGCCCGGGCTAAAGGCACTCGAAGACGCGACGACCATCCGGCGGCGGCTTCTTCTCGCGTTTGAGAAGGCCGAATTGGAGGCTGATCCCGAACGGCGGAAGGCAATGCTCACGTTCAGCATAATCGGAGCAGGCCCGACAGGCGTGGAGATGGCTGGGATTATAGCGCAACTGGCCCAACGAACCCTTGTTGAGGAGTTCCGTAGCATCGACACCAGATCGGCGCGCATCCTTCTCATCGAGGCAGGTCCACGTGTCCTACCCGTGTTCCCGGAGGCACTTTCGAGATATGCCGAGCAGTCGCTAATCAAGATGGGCGTCGAAGTGAGAACAGGCATTCCCGTGACGGCATGCAACGAGAACGGCATCGCGATCGGAGATGAGTTCGTTTCAAGCCGGACCGTCATCTGGGCTGCGGGGGTGCAAGCGTCGAACGCCGCCGCCTGGGTCGGTGCTGAAAAGGACAGGGCGGGTAGGGCGGTCGTGCAGCCAGATCTGACTGTTGGCGGTAAGCCCGAGATTTTTATTATTGGAGATACTGCCTCCGTGAAGGCCGCTGATGGAACACCCGTCCCCGGAGTGGCTCCCGCCGCCAAACAGCAAGGCAAATATGTCGCTTCGGTAATTGAAGCACGACGTCTGGGTATACCCACTCCAAGTGCGTTCAGATATAGGCATCTGGGAAACCTGGCTACCATCGGGCCGAATTCGGCTGTTATCGACTTTGGGAAGATCCGGCTCAAGGGCGGAATTGCATGGTGGATTTGGGGGCTTGCCCATATCTACTTCCTGATAGGTACGAGGAGCAGATTGGCAGTGGGACTAAGCTGGCTATGGATCTTTGTTTCCGGCCATCACTCCGCACGTTTGATCACGCAAAAAGAAACCTTAAAGGATGAGGTTTAGTCGCTAGCGCGAGCACGCCCGAGTCTGCTGGGCCGTGAATGGAGACCATCAAAGGCCAGACATTTGGGAATCGGTTGCGAAGCGATGGTTGGCAGCAGGTAACAATTCTGTCGGAGTTCCATATATAACAATGATTGATCTTCGCACTATCAACTTAGGCGACTTCGACTGCGTCGAATTCACGGCGAGGACTGGCCGCGACAAGTCAATTGCCCTGTCCGCCTGTCGTTAGCGATAGGCGGGCCTCATGCTTGAATACCGTTTCGGGAAGGAAGTGATGATGTGGAGAGTTGAGAGTGTCCCCCTCTAAGATTGACCATTTCTCGCTCAAAGGTACCTGCAGCGAGGAACTCGCGGCAGCGCTTTCGAGGCTTTCCCCGCAATCTGAAGCGCATGTACATGGCGATAAGACGATCGCCTACGATGTACATGCGATTACCAATGGTCCGATTGCAGTTATTGCCGCGCACTACGAGGGCGACCTAACCGTCCAGCACCGGGGACCGGCGGAGGCAAACATCATCATGCTTCCACTACATGGGCGATCGGTCGTTACCGTTGACGGCAGACAAATCCCGTCAGAGGGAACGCGGGGCGTTTTCGTGAACAGTATGTCGGCGAGTACGACCCAATTCATTGGGCCCAGGAAACATTTGGGGCTTAGGATCGCCCATGATGAGCTGACGCGCCGTTTGGGATGTCGGCTCAATACGCCAATAAGAGGCAGCCTCGATTTTTCGCCAGAAATCGACCTATCGGTCGGGTTCGGCTCCCTTTTGGTTCAACTGGTACCAGTGCTGTATGCTGGATTACGAGACGGAACCCTCCTTCAATCACCGATAGCACTTCATCACCTCACTGAAACGACGATGGAGCTTTTGATCGAAGCTGCGCAGCATCGCTACTCATCTGAGTTATGCCGCGTTGCTGAATCACCCTTACCCAAGGCCGTTAAGCGGGCGGTCGACTATATGCGTGCCAATATTACTCGGCCGCTATCTCTTGAGGAAATCGCAACGGCTTGTGGCGTAAGCCGACGCACTCTTCAAAGCGGTTTTCGCAACTTTCGGAATACGACCCCTCTGGCATTCCTGCAGCACCTACGGTTGGAATTAGTGCATCAGGAACTGATGACAGGCGAACCTGGCCTCTCGGTCACGCAGGTCGCTCTGAAATGGGGCTTCGTGCATAGAGGCAGATTTTCTGCGGACTATCGCAAGCGCTATGGGGTACTTCCCTCGGAAACATTGCGTATATCATAAGCAGATTGCGCCGACCGAGCTACGATCAGCCGGCACGCTCGACCGTCCTCAAGGCTTGCAGCAACAGCACTCTCCAGAAAAGCCGACTGCCTCGGCCCAAGATCTGTCTTGCAGATGATCCCCTGAACGCGACGATGTTCCGATCTGCGCAACGCAGTTCAAGACCACTACAGGGGTTAATCTTATAGTAATTATGCCGAGGTCATCTCACACATAGCGGTCAATGTCGCAATGTTCTGGACCGCGTCGCTAATGGAAGCCGGTGTAATTTATAGTCGTCTATGAGGAACATATGTCGAGACTGCCGCTATCTCTACTTTTAATGATTTTGGCAATTATCCCGTTGACGGCGTTCGTAATCATCGGAGTATCAACATCACTGGGATATTACCGAGAATACTCTACCTTCCGCAGCGCACAAACAACGCAGCGACTTGGGCGGGAAGGCGGATTCCTCGCCCAAGCTATAGCGGCGGAAGCGTTTGCAGGCGCCGACGTGCGTCGGGCAAAGCAAGCTGCATCGGACAGGGCTTTTACAGCGGTCTTTTCCGCTTACGACTCTTGGAAAAAGGCATTCGACGATCCGGCCATAGAACGGGCGGTACAGATCATTCGTGAAAGGCGGGACAATATCGATAGCTTCCGCCGGCGCGTCGATGACGGAACGGCTAGCGAGGCGGAGGGAGCTGTTGCTTTGCGCCCAGCTGCCCTTGCGGGCTTGGAGCTCGTCCGTCGCACTGGGGCGACTGTCAATGATTTGGATTTAGCACGCCAAATTACCGGTTTTCACGCGCTCATGCAGATCACGGAAGCTAGTTTGCTGGAGATCAGGCCCGGCCGAGCCTACGTCAAAAATTCAGCCATGTCCGTCGATCTATTTTCGTCCCTCTTACAGTCAAAAAATCTAAAGCAGCTTTATGTGCCTGCGATGCAGGAATTTCTCCCCGCCGATCTCGTCAAATCTTATGACGACTTCGAGGCCAGCGCCGCAGGCAAGTTCATCGCGGGCGTTCGCGATCAGATGTATGCAAACCAGCCGGGCGTTTCCTTCCCCCCCGAGACGTTGGATCGATGGAATGAAATCACCCAACAGCGGGCTGCTTTGTTGACCGCACTCATTATGCGCACCGGCGACGAGTTGGACGAGATGGCATTTCAGCGTTACGCCGATCTTCGCAATGCCTTTATCGGCTACTCCGGCGCCACGCTTCTGATCATGTCTACGGTACTCATTTTGTGCATTTCGGTCGTTCGGAGAATTTCAAGCTCCATTCGGACTCTGACAAGCCGAATGAAGGCACTCGCAGAAGGCGATACGTCGGCGCCGGTGCCCTTGACGATCCGACGCGACGAGATCGGGGACATGGCGCGTTGCCTTGAGTTTTTCCGCGGCGCGGCCATACAGAAAAGTAACCTGGAGACATCCGCGGAAGCTGAGCGCATTCGTTCTGACCAAGAGAAGCTGGATATTCAGGTAAGGGCGGAAAAAGAAGCAGAAGAGCGCCTCATCCGAGCGACGACGGCATTGGCAACCGGGTTGAAGCGGATGGCGGATGGAGACTTGATTTATGAAATTGAGGAGCCGTTAGCGCCACAGTTTGAAAGTTTGCGCAGGGATTTCAACGCTTCCATTCGTCAGCTCCGGGACGTGCTTGTTACCGTCGGCCATTCAGTCGAAACGGTCACGAATGGCAGCTCGGGCGTCTCGGCCGCATCTGAAAATCTTTCAAGACGCACGGAGCAGCAGGCGGCTTCGCTCGAGGAAACTGCAGCGGCGTTGGAGGAGATAACCGTCAACGTTGCATCGACCACGAAGAGGACGGCTGAGGCGCGCGGAGCCGTCCAACAGATGCGAGATCATGCGGAAATGTCCGGTCGGGTTGTACGCGATGCTATCGGCGCCATGAATCGCATTGAAAACTCCTCCAAGCAGATTTCCCAGATCATCAGCGTCATCGACGCGATCGCCTTCCAAACGAACCTCCTGGCGCTGAACGCCGGCGTCGAAGCAGCGCGTGCTGGCGACGCGGGAAAAGGCTTTGCGGTTGTTGCCCAGGAGGTCAGGGAGCTTGCACAGCGCTCAGCGACAGCGGCAAAAGAAATCAAGGATCTCATCGGCAATTCAGCTCTTGCCGTCGACGAAGGCGTAAGGCTCGTGAGTGAAACCGGATCGGGCCTGAGAACGATTGAAGAGCTTGTGCAGGATGTAAATCTTCATATGGACGCAATCGCAACGGCCTCCCAGGAACAATCGTCGGGCCTGCGCGAGATCAACGGCGCGGTTAACCATATGGACCATGCCACTCAAGAAAATGCGAGCATGGTCGCGGAGATGAATACTGCAGGATCGCACCTCGCTCAAGAGAGCCAAAGCCTAGCCGCACTGTTGAAACATTTCCACTTCAAAGACGAGAGCGGGAAGCCACAGAAGGTCACGGGCGAACTTGGGAAGAGCTTCCCGCCCGGTCAGACAATGGTTGACCGCGGAGACTATCCGATGCGCCGTGGTAACCTGGTGCTCGCGCCTTCGAATGATGATTGGCAAGCGTTCTAAATGATATGGGCGGCGTCGCCGACCACATGCAAATACACGTCTCTGATGATTCTGAATGAGAGCGATATCCCGGTGGGGTAGCGGCATGGTACTCCGCCAAATGACTTGTGCGGTCCTAACAAAATGCTGGCTTGACGCATGATTGCTCAGCCACGTGACAAAGCAGGACAGGCACATGAAACACGTACGTCAATCGGAACGCACATCCCGCCCCGAACAGCCTGTGGAAGTGCAGATGGCGACTGATGCTCAAATCGACCAGGGGCGTGGAGCCTTCCGCAACGCGGTCAATGCCAGCCCTCCGCTTGCCACGGGCACGGCCCCGCCATTTTCGGAAGCCTCCGTTGTCCGGCCATCGCACGGTCACGACGCAGATGTCGCAAGTCTGAAGCAACCGTTTGAGAAGGCTTTCCGGGCGAATCCCCGGCATCCTGCGACAAACGTCGACTTGCCATTCAACGCCGAAGAGATGTCCAGTGCCGTCGTACTCGACGCGATCCCGTTACCCGTCTTCTTCAAAAACAGAGATGGGATACACCTTGGTTGCAACAGGGCCTTCGAAAGCTTCTCCGGCCGCTCAAAGGGAGATATTATCGGAAAAACCGTTTTCGATTTGGTGCCCGCACCCATAGCCGAGACGTATGCCGCGTTGGACGAGGCGCTTTTTGCAAATGGCGGTGTTCAGCAATATGAAGCAAAGGCCACCACCGAGAATGGTGGTGTCGTTGATCTTTTACTCAGCAAGACCGCAATCACTGATATCGCTGGTAACAGGATCGGCTTGGTTGGCGCGATGTTGGACATCACAGAGCGAAAACGTGCGGAGCATGATCTCAAAGAGGCTCTTGAATTCGCAGAGGGAATTATTGCCGCCATTCCTGACGTTCTGTTCGAGGTAAATGCCGACGGTCGCTACCTGCAGGTCTGGGCAAGGAATCAGGAGATCCTGGCGCAGCGAAAAGAAGTGCTGCTCGGCAAGCTTGTCCGCGATGTGCTCCCTCCAGATCAGGCCGACATCGCTATGCTGGCTCTTGAAGAAGCCGATGAAACCGGCGCCTCCTACGGTCGTTGTGTCCGTATAGCCCTACCAAACGGCGAATCCCGTTGGTTTGAACTGTCGGTCGCAAGGCGACCAAGCAGCAATCACTCAACCGTCACTTTTCTGGTGTTATCTCGCGATATTACCGAACGAAAGCACGCCGAGGGCACGACTATTGAAGCTCGGGCTCGCCTCCTAAGTGTCCTGCAGACCATTCCGGATATGGTATGGCTGAAAGACGTAACAGGCAAATATCTGTTGTGCAATCATGCCTTCGAAGAATTGGTCGGCAAGGCAGAAGCGGAAATCGTCGGGAAAACGGATTATGACCTGTTTACTCCCGAACTCGCCCAGTTTTTTCGTGACAAGGATGAGGAGGCCATGCAAGCCGGCCGTATTCTCATCAATGAGGAACGGTTTACCGCTCACGAGGACGGTCGATCAACGCTTTTGGAGACTCGTAAGGTTCCGGTATTCACGGGGGGAAAGCTGATGGGGATCCTCGGCGTCGCCCGCGATATCACCGAACTGGACACGTCCCGTAAGAAAATCCATCAGATGGCATTCTACGATTCTCTGACCGGCCTGCCTAACCGGACACTTTTCAATGAACGGCTACGCGAGATGATCGGGGACGCGGCTTCGGCGGGCCAGCGAGCCGGGGTGATGCTGATCGACATGGACCATTTCAAAGCGATCAATGACACTATGGGACATCCCGTCGGTGACGAGTTGCTGCGGCAGGTGGCGACACGCATGAAAAAAGGCGTCCGTGCCAGCGACACCGTGGCGAGACTCGGTGGAGATGAATTTGCAGTCTTGCTGCCCAATGTTCAGGACAATGACGATTTGGCTCAAATTGCCAGCAGAATGCTTGCCGCATTCGGCGAACGCTTCATGCTTTCCGACAGGGAGATCTTTGTATCCTGCAGCATCGGGATATCGGTATTTCCAAATGACGGCGACGCTCCCGACGATTTGGTGAAATATGCGGATTCTGCGATGTATTTGGCGAAGCGCTCGGGGCGTAGCAACTTCCGCTTCTACTCAAAGGATCTCACGATTGGGGCTGAAAAGCGCCTAGCGCTAGAATCAGACCTACGCCTAGCTTTGAAACATGAGCAACTTGAACTCCATTATCAGCCAAAGGTCCTATTGGACAACGGAAAGGTGATCGGTTCAGAAGCACTGCTACGATGGCATCATCCGAAGATGGGAATGATCCCTCCGGGAGAATTCATAGGTGTCGCCGAGGAAACGGGATTGATCATCGATCTTGGACGATGGGTGCTGCATGAGGCGTGTTGCACGGCTGCCGTCATGAATGCAGATGGACTGCCCCCGCACAAGATTGCGATAAATTTGTCTCCTAAGCAGTTTCAATGCCCGCGTTTGTCGCAAACGGTGGCGGACGTATTGCAGGAAACCGGTTGTCGTGCGGAGTGGATCGAGGTTGAAATAACTGAGAGTCTCCTGCTCCATAACTGCGAGGGCGTTTCGACGACACTCTCTCAATTGCATGCGAGCGGAATTTCCATAGCGATCGATGATTTCGGCACCGGCTACTCATCTCTGAGCTATTTGGCTAACTTTCCCATTGATACCCTCAAAATTGACCGGTCATTCATCAATCGATCCGACAAGCGAAGTAGAGAACTGGTCAAGGCAATTCTCTCAATTGCGCGCTGCCTAGGGCAAAATGTAGTCGCTGAGGGCGTGGAGACGGTCGATCAAGAAAAATTCTTGGCTGAAAGCGGCTGCGCTGTGGCACAGGGGTTCTACTATAGCAAGCCCATCCCGAAGTCCGAACTTCTCGCTGCAAACGCAGTGCCCGAGTTCTCTCGCGCTGATTCCCATCTTACGCCGATGCCCGCAGAGGAAGGGGTGGCACTCATGCGCTTGCCTCCCGCATCTGTTGGGACCCGAACCGCGTGAAGCCTACGGCTAACAGCGCGCAGGAACCACGCCACCTGCGGCGCTGTTTATACCGCACTCATCCAACGGAAGCCCAAACTACTCTGGGCGATTGGATAAAACGCGGACCAATAGGAATTACTTAAAACTTCAGGTGCTTTGATGTTCCGAAATATGCAGGCCCTGTACCGAATTGCGCGACGAAACATACGTTGACGTGTTTTCGCTTTCGATTGCCATTGCAAAGACTTGCCCAGTACAATCTACTATTCTGAGTCAATATCGTCAAAAGCATAACCGTGCAAAAGCTCATCCCATTTCCCCATCCGAATAGAAATTCTGCGGATTTGAAAAGTTCAACTGCGAATTCGAATGGCTCCGGACATTTCGACATCATCCAATCGCTGAAATCGGAACTTCACGATTTGGCTAGTGCCGTAAATCAGTTGGAGGCGCTATGTGAGTCATACCGATCCCAAGCTGATACGTGCTCGCAACCTGACTGAACGACTGAGCGTCCGCGCTTGTCATCGTATTCCCTATGACCCTCTCTGGGCGTGGCGGCCAGTGGTTCGTTGAATCTTGCCAAACGTTCCCGGATCCCACCACTTCCCGAACACGGGAGCTTCAATTCGATCAACTCGAAACTTTCGGCCATTTGAACGGGTGGCGGAAAAAAAAACGCCAGTGATTGCGCCGTGATTTCGTAATGGTTCTGCCTATTTGCTGAAGGCGGTCGGCCGATTGGAATGCTCCATCAGACCTCAACTTACCGGCAGCAAGGACTGCAGGTTCGATAGCTTCTTTTCGTGGATGAGGATATACGGATCCTCGAACTCTACCCGCATCTTGTCCTGGTTGGCGACGAAGTAGGGGCTGAGGTACGGGTCGAATTGCATGCGCGCGAAGACTACGAGTTTGGTCTCGGCGGTCTTGGCTTCCTCGACGAAATGGCACTCTCGTTGCTAACCTTCTCCATTGCGTCGACGAGGAACGGCCGCGCAAGGTCGATGCCACGCTTCGGGTCCATCGATTCATCCCGGACGCTCCCGCCTTGCGTAATAGACTGGATTTTTCATTTCTGCCTGGGTTTCAAACCTGTCTCGCCGTGGTGTTGCTGCATCCCGTCCTGCCCCGGCTTTTGGTCCTGCCAGGCTCGCGCTGCCCGCAACGGCTTTGCCGTCCTTCACTTCGTTGCGGCCCTGCGGGTGCTGGCCGCACTTGCAGCCTGGCTTTTGGACCGCCGTAGCAGGTCGCGATGGCCGCGACCTCGAACGGAGGTTCAGAGATGAACAGGCAGCAATCCAATCAACGATCCGATATCTACCGCCGCATCACCACCAAGATCATCGCCGATCTCAAACAGGGCGTCCGTCCATGGACCAAGCCATGGACGACGGGAGGCTGGACAGCCGAGGTCAGCCGGCCACTGCGCCACAATGGCCAACCCTACACCGGCATCAATGCTCTGCTCCTCTGGTCTGAAGCCATCGCCCGCGGCTTTGCATCACCAAGGTGGATGACGTTTCGCCAGGCAATCGAGCTCGGCGGCGCCGTCCGCAGGGGCGAAACCGGCACGACCGTCGTCTTCGCCAGCTCTTTCATCCGCGCCGAGACGACGGAGACAGGCGCCGAAATCGAACGCGACATCCCCTTCCTCAAAACCTACACCGTGTTCAACACCGACCAGATCACCGGCCTTGATGGCCTTGCCCATTCCATCGCGCCTGACCAGGATTGGATGAGCCGCATCGGTGCTGCCGGCCGCTTCTTTGCCAATACCGGCGCCCTGATCCGCCATGGAGGATCGGCGGCCTATTATGCTGCTGCCCGTGACTACATCCAGATGCCGTGCTTCGACGCTTTCCGGGACGATGCATCCTATGTCGCCGTTCTCAGTCACGAGATGACGCACTGGACCGCTGCACCGCGAAGGCTCGATCGGGATCTCAGCCGCTATGCGAAAGACAGGAGCGAACGCGCCCGCGAAGAGCTCATTGCCGAACTCGGCAGCTGCTTTCTCTGCGCCGATCTTGGTATCGTCCCCGAGCTCGAACCACGCCCCGACCATGCAAGCTATCTCGATGACTGGCTCAAGGTTCTCGGCAGCGACAAGCGTGCCATCTTTTCAGCGGCAGCTCATGCCCAGCGCGCGGTCGACTATCTGCATGACTTGCAGCCGGACCTCAACGAGGAGGAGGCGGCGTGAGCCGTCTCCTTCTTCGCCACCCGGACGCCGCCCACTGCCGCGACCCGACGGCCGGAAGCTCCTATCCCGCGAACCGGCGTCTAAAATCGTCAGGCATTGACCTCGCGCAGCTAGTGGGGCGTGTTCACCGGCATATTGAAGTGACGCGCGAAGTATTCCGACGGCGTCGTCATGCGGCCCGTGGTGAGAACCAGCGCATCCCCTCGACCGTCGATGCTGAAAATCACGCGACTGTGCAGGCTTACAACCTCCTCCGGCAGATCCTCCCTTAGCATCGCGATGGCGGAAGCCATCGTCCGCCGAGGGCGAACGAGAACGATGTCCCGCGCGAACGAGTCGTCGTGCGTAGCATCGAGAGAAGCGTTGATGACAGCGGGTCGTCGGATGATCTATTTGGAACTAGCAAAAAATATTGCTTTGATAAATTTGCGCTGACAGCTTTGGCCGCGGCCTCAACACGAGCGGGTGCCTGCAGCCGCTGGCGCGCATTGGAAAGATGGAGGCGGACGGTTTGAATGGATAAGTTTCAGTCTCCTATGGATAGCACCGTCACTATCGCCGTCGGATAAAAGCTGCAAACAACGTCTTTCCTGTTTCGTCAGATCCTGCCTGGGATTAGCGATCTCTCCGTCCAAACGCGTTGGACCCGTTCATGAAATCTGTTTTCGCTTGGCGCGTAATGCCGGATAGACACTGGAGAGCCAACCATCGGCGCCCTCACCGGTAGGTCATGTTCCAGCCGAGTTCGCCGGTGCGCAACGCGCTCCATATGCTGAGCGGCGACGGAGATAGGGAACGCACGGGCGGGGGCAGTCGGTCCCGCCTCCCTGACGGCCGCTATGCTGAGGCTCCTGCGGCTGCCCTTGTTCCGCCCTTAGCGTGTCGAGAATTCCCGAAATCCGCCTGACGGCGCCGCTATGCTGATTTCTCCGATACTCTTCATTGTTTGAGTGGAACCCGCCTGCGGGCGGGTTGCCCCCGGATCGCTGCCGGCAACCATACGATCGGGACTGCCAGATGATTCGCATCTCACTCCATTAAAGCCGAAAATCAGTCAGTTTAACCCCGCCTCCTGGCTGGTGCGGAAAGAGCTCAGCTTGCTCAGGAGGTCCTCAGAGATCTCGAATTGCCGCGCCGTCCCGCGGCCCATGGAGTTCTTCCCCATCGTCTCCACCAGCATTCCCCGCTTTACCAAAAGGTCGACCGTCTCCTTCACACCGCTGCGTGTTAGCTCGGTAATCTCAATGATATTAGAGAGTGTTAGCTTCTGGTGGGCCTGAGTCATGGTGTAGAGGATCGTCATCATGCCGATCTGCTTCAGCCTCGCCTGCGGGGTCTCGTCCTCCAGCGGATGGTCGAGGATCTCATGGAGAATAAGTCCCGAGAAGGCAAGGTTGTGCCATTGCGTTTTAATCGCGCTTGTCATGTCATTTAACTATGTTATATACGGCAGTATGAATGCGGGCAGGCGGATTGGGTCTCCCGAAACGCGATACGGCGCCATCGTCTCGAAGGATCCTGTTCATGAAAAGCCTTCTCCTGAATTCACTGCTTACGGTCTGCTTCGTTGCGCCACCCTATCTTATTTTCGGCAGTAAAGCGCGGGCCGAGGATTGGGGATGCCAGGTTATCCTATGCCTTTCCAATCCCGGCGGGCCGACGCAATATGCAGAATGCCGGCCGCCGATCCAGAAGCTGTGGCGGGAGCTTGCCGAGGGCCACTCATTCCCGACCTGTAGCGGCGTCGGTTTTCAGAGTTCGCGGCCGGTCTATGAACCCTATTATTGCGATGCGGGGTACAAGCTCACGACTGATAGCGGTCGCGGCGGTCGGCAAGCAAGCTGCGTGTCGACATCGCCGCAGCCGGTCAGCAACAGCCTCTGCTGGGATGGGAACGACTATGCTTCCCGGGACAATTCGGTCCTGTCGCCACATTGGCAGCGCGTGGACGGGCACCGCCAGTGCATGGGCTATCCGATAACGCGCCCGAATGTGCGATCGCAGCCGCACTATGTCGATGTCACCATCGACGGCGCCGGTAAACAGCGCGTTTGGTACTGACCGATGGGTGCTGCATTCGTCGAAATCGCGCAAACCTGTGCGCCGATGGTTCAGGTCGAGACGCTGGCCGGCATTGTCAGCCTTGAGAGCCGGTTTCAGCCCTTCGCCATCCGCATCAACAGCGCCCCGCCACTCGCCGCTCAACCCGCATCGAAGGCCGAAGCGATCGAGGTTGCCACGTCTCTGATTGCCGATCGCCAGGATATTCAGATCGGCCTTGGCGGTATTGGCATCGAGGCGCTCCAAAAACTGAAGCTATCCGTCGTCGACGCCTTCGATCCCTGCATGAACCTCAAGGCCACGGCTACGCTTCTCGACGGATACTACCGCGCCGCATTACGCGCGGGGGATCCGGCTCAGGCCGAAAGGGTGATGCTCCAGTCCTATTATGGCCGCGATGATCGATCCCTCGGCGCCATGGTCAAATATGACGAGCAGGTACGCCAGGAAGCAAAGCAGTTATTGCCGACGCTTGCCTCGCTCACGATTGGCGAACGCGCTGACCAGGCCGGGTCTGGCGTGCCGACGCAAGATGAGGCGCCGCCGGCGCTTGCGAAACAATCCTCCCAAACCGCTGAGGCCGCATCCTGGGATGTTTTCAGCTCAGGGCGGCGATCCACGGTTCTCGTTTTCCAGAATGATTGATCGGAGCAAAGTGAATGATCTCCAAAGCCAGTCTTCGCCCCCTTGCCGCATCCACGCTCATGGCGGCCGCCATTGTCATCTGCTTGGTCGAGCCAGCTTTCGCCCAGGCCGCCGGCATCGAAACCGTGCTGCAGAACATCGTCGACATGCTGACAGGCAATATCGCCCGTCTGCTGGCGGTCATCGCCGTCATCATCATCTGCATCGCCTGGATGTTCGGCTACATGGATTTGAGGCGGGCCGGCTTCTGGATTATCGGGATCGGCGGCATCTTTGGCGCCACCGAACTGGTCAACACCATCGTCGGGAATTGAGCGCCATGGCGAGCATTCCGATCCTCGAAGACGACACGCTGTTTCTCGCCTGCACGCGCCCGGCAATGATCGCCGGCGTGACGATGGAGGCGATGGGCGTCAACATCATGCTGACGACCATCCTTTACATCACCGCGGGATCAATCGCCTACGCGCTGGTCAGGATCGTCTTCCATGTCCTGTTTCGCGCGCTCGTCAAACACGACCACAACATGTTTCGGATCCTGATTGCGTGGATTGAAACCCGCGGCCGCTCCCGCAATGCCGCCTATTGGGGCGGGGCCACGCTCTCGCCCCTGGCGCTCATCCGACGTTATGACGAAAGGGATCTCAGCTTTGTCTAACATTGCAACGCTCCGGTCGCGCGAGCTCGGGCCGGAAACCTTCATCCCCTATGTCAGGCATGTCGACGAGACGACCATTGCGCTCGAATCCCGAGCGTTGATGACGATGATCGCTCTCGACGGCGTTTCCTTCGAGACATCAGACGTCAGGGACCTCAACGGCCTGCACCGCAGCCTGAACACGCTCTATCGCAATATCGCTGACGAGCGGCTGGCGCTCTGGACGCATGTGGTGCGCCGCCGCGACAATGCTTATCCCGAGGGACGCTTCGCCAATCCCTTCTCCGACGGTCTGAACGCGCGATACCGCGAGCGCATGGTGAGGGAAGACCTGTTTCGCAACGATCTTTACCTCACCCTTGTCTGGCATCCCGGCCGGGATCCTGCCGAAAAGGCGGCCAGGCTTCTCTCCCGGCTGCGCAAGGCCCGCCGATCCGATACCGAGCTCGACGGGCAGGCTCTGAAGCATCTGCGTGACCGCGTGGCGGATGTCGTCGCCGGCCTGCAGCGCTTCGAGCCGCGGCTGCTCACCCTCCACGAACAGGACGGGATCCTTTTCTCCGAGCCGAGCGAAGTGCTCCACCAGATCGTCGGCGGCCGGCGGGAGCCGATCCCATTGACGGAGGGACGAATTTCCTCGGCAATCTATTCCGACCGGGTCATTTTCGGGCGTGAGACCGTCGAGATCCGTCACGAGGCCGACAGCCGCTATGCCGGCATGTTCGGCTTCAAGGAATATCCGGCGACGACGCGCAGCGGCATGCTCGACGCTATCCTGACCGCACCTTTCGAGCTCATCCTGACGCAGTCCTTCGCCTTCACCTCAAAGGCAGATGCCCGAACGATCATGGGCCGCAAGCAGAACCAGATGGTCAGCGCCGGCGACAAGGCGGCTTCGCAGATCGAGGAACTCGGCGAGGCGATGGACGATCTCGAATCCAATCGCTTCGTTTTCGGGGAACATCACCTTGCGCTTGCCGTCTTCGCGCCTTCGGTCAAGGAGCTGACCGATCACATGGCGAAGGCGCGCGCCTATCTCACCAGCGGCGGCGCGGTCGTCGCCCGCGAGGATCTCGGGCTCGAGGCCGCCTGGTGGGCGCAATTGCCGGGCAATTTCCGCTATCGCGCGCGCTCGGGAGCGATCACGTCGCGCAACTTCGCAGCCCTGGCGCCCTATCATTCCTATCCGGCGGGCAAGAAGGACGGCAACGAGTGGGGACCGGCCGTCGCCATGCTCAAGACCGCGTCCGGCTCACCCTTCTATTTCAATTTCCACCACGGCGACCTCGGCAACACTTTCGTCTGCGGCCCGTCGGGTGCGGGCAAGACGGTGCTGTCGAACTTCATGCTGTCGCAGCTCGAAAAGCACGATCCTCATATGGTCTTCTTCGACAAGGACCGCGGCGCCGATCTCTTCGTACGCGCAGCCGGCGGTACTTATCTGCCGCTGAGGAATGGTGTCGCCACCGGCTGCGCGCCGTTGAAAGCACTGGAATTCACTGCGGAAAACAAAGTATTCCTAACCGGTTGGATCACCAAGCTGGTCCGATCCGGATCTGGCGAATTGTCGATCACCGAGTTGCGCGACATCACCTCGGCGATCGACGGGGTGGCGGACCTGCCGGTGGAGCGTCGCTCCATCGGCGCCCTGCGCACCTTCCTCAACAATACCGATCCCGAGGGCATTGCCGCACGTCTGCGACGGTGGGAGAGGGGCGGGCCGCTTGGTTGGGTCTTCGACAACGAGGCTGACGATATCGGTATCGGCGCCAGGTTCATCGGCTACGACATGACCGATTTCCTCGACAATGAGGAGATCCGCACCCCGTTGATGGCCTACCTGTTCTATCGCATCGAGCAGCTGATCGACGGGCGTCGCATCATCATTGTCATCGACGAGTTCTGGAAGGCGCTGCAGGATGAAGGCTTTCGTGATCTCGCCCAGAACAAGCTCAAGACGATCCGCAAGCAGAACGGTCTCATGTTGTTTGCGACCCAGAGCCCGCGCGATGCCATCGTCTCGCCGATCGCCCACACGATCATCGAGCAGTGCCCGACCCAGATCTTTCTTCCGAACCCGCGCGGCGACCGCGCCGACTATGTCGACGGCTTCAAGCTGACCGAGCGCGAATTCGAGCTCGTCTCGCGCGAGCTCTCCGTCGAGAGCCGCCGCTTCATCGTCAAGCAGGGGCACAACAGCGTCGTCGCCGAGCTGAACCTCAACGGCTTCGACGACGAACTCGCCATCCTCTCCGGCCGGACGGCCAATGTCGAGCTTGCCGATGCCATCCGATTGGAGATCGGCGAGGGACGGGAGGACTGGCTTGCCGTGTTTCACCAGAGGAGGAAGACAGC
>NZ_CP125652.1:2380000-2490000 GCF_030053135.1 Rhizobium sp. BT04
GCCGGAGGGGCGGCACCATGACCGCCACCCGCAGCCTTCGTTTCCTTAGCTTTTTCGCCGTTCTTCGTCGAGCCAACCGCAACCGGATCGACGCAATCCTCCGGATCCTTGAAAGCGGCGCTGATCATGGCGACCTCGTCTGACGGCATGTCTATCCGCTCGCCGAAGAACAGCCCGTTTTCGCTGGCCTTGCCGTCATAGTAGCGCGCCGTATAGGGCTTGTCGTCGAGGCCGGGAACGGCCTTGTCGGGATGCGGGATATAGACGACATCGGCGCCGATCGCCCGGCCGCGAATGTCGGCGCGCAGGGTGGGGCCGTTCTCGTCGAGGACCACCACCTGCACCAGATCCGGCTTCTGCGCGGCATAAACGGCCTGGGCGACACGAAGTGCGGTCGTGACGCGCGTCATCCCGTCGGTCGGTTCTGTCTTGATGTATTTGCGCACCCAGACGCGGTTCTGCTTGCGGATCGTCACCAGGTTGACGTCGCTGCATTCGAGCCCGTAGCCACCACCGGCGGCACCGATCAGCCTGTCCTTGCCGACATAGATGGCCGCACCGCCGGAAACGCCCGCCAGAAGAGCGACTCCACCGATGATGATTGCCAATTTCCGGGAAGGCCGGAAGATGCGCAGTAAGGCCTTCACGCCAACTGCTCCGCCATCTGAAACTCCAACGCAGGACAAGTGCTGAGAACGTTAAGGAAATCACGTTTCCGAAAGTTTAAGTGGGCGTGTGAAGCCTGCGCCATTTAAAGAAAACACCAAAAAAGGTCCGCTTCTCCAAGCGGCTTGCCACGGCCTATTCCACCATGCTCTAAACGCTGATGGCCTTCACGCTTCGCCAGGTTCAATATTTTGTCGCCGTCGCCGAACAGGGTTCGGTGACTCGCGCTGCACAGAACCTTTCGATCTCGCAATCCTCGGTGACGGAAGCGCTGAAGGAGCTTGAAACCGACCTCGGCGTCGCGCTGTTCGAGCGCCATCCGCGCGGCCTGACGATCACCCATAACGGCCACCAGTTTCTGCGCCATGCGACCAAGATTCTGGCCTCCGTCTCCGATGCACGCACCAGTTTTTCCGGCCAGCAAAGCGCCCTCTCCGGCACGCTGAATATCGGCGTCACTTCGCTTGTCGCCGGCTACGTGCTCTCCGACCTTCTGGCGCGATACCGGCGCGCCTGTCCGGGCATCGAGGTCAGCGCCATCGAGGACAATGGCGGCTATCTCGAACACCTCCTGGTCGGCGGCGAACTGGATGTTGCCGTCATGGTGATCTCGAATCTGCGCGATCGCATGGCGCTGCAGGCGGAAATCCTCGAAACCTCGCCCTACCGTCTATGGCTGCCGATGGGCCATCTGCTGGTATCGGCCGACATCATCTCGGTCGCCGACATCGCCCGCGAACCGCTGATCATGCTGACGGTCGACGAAATCGAGGAGAACACCGGCAAGCTGCTCTCGGCGCTCGGCGCCCGCCCGCATGTCGCCTTCCGCACCCGCTCGGTGGAGGCCGTGCGCAGCCTGGTGGCGACAGGCGCCGGCGTGGCGCTGCTTCCCGATCTCGTCTATCGCCCTTGGTCGCTGGAAGGCGATCGTATCGAAAGCCGTGACGTCTCCGGTTCGCTGCCGGTCGTCCAGGTCGGCATGGTCTGGCGCAAGGGCTCCAGCCTGCCGCAGGCGGCACGCGATTTCGTCGGCATCGCCGAAAGCCTGCGCTCCGGCCGCATCCGATGATATCGGAATTTCCGATAACGCCTTTCTGATAAATGAATTTGCGAAAGCGGCTTTTTCGCGTCACCTTTTCATCCGGGAACAAACCGCCACGGAAAGTGGCACCAGACCGGGAGACGGATGATGACCAATCTGTTGAAATCCTGCACGGCGGCACTCGCCTGCCTGAGCTTTGCGACGCAGGGGATCGCCGCCGAACCGCTGAAGGCGCTCGGCAAAGCCGAAGGCGCGGTCAGCATCGTCGCCTGGGCCGGCTATATCGAGCGCGGCGAAACCGACAAGAACTACGACTGGGTCACCGATTTCGAAAAGGAGACCGGCTGCAAGGTTTCCGTCAAGACCGCCGCCACCTCGGATGAAATGGTCTCGCTGATGAACGAGGGCGGCTTCGATCTCGTCACGGCATCGGGCGACGCGTCGCTGCGCCTCATCGCCGGCAAACGTGTCCAGCCGATCAACACCGATCTGATCCCGAGCTTCAAGACCGTCGACGAGCGCCTGCAGAACGGCCCGTGGTATACGGTCGGCGGCGTGCATTACGGCGTGCCCTATCTCTGGGGGCCGAATGTGCTGATGTATAATACCGATGCCTTCAAGGACAAGGCGCCAACCAGCTGGAACGTCGTCTTCGAGGAGCAGACGCTGCCCGACGGCAAATCGAACAAGGGCCGCGTCCAGGCCTATGATGGCGCGATCTATATCGCCGACGCCGCCATGTATCTGATGGCCCACAAGCCGGATCTCGGCATCAAGGATCCCTATGAACTGACCGAGGACCAGTACAAGGCCGCCCTCGACCTCTTGCGCGGCCAGCGCAAGCTGGTCTCCCGCTACTGGCACGACGCGATGATCCAGATCGACGACTTCAAGAATGAAGGCGTCGTCGCCTCCGGCTCCTGGCCCTTCCAGGTCAACCTGCTGCAGGCCGACAAGCAGAAGATCGCCTCCACCTTCCCGGAGGAAGGCGTCACCGGCTGGGCCGACACGACCATGCTGCACGCCGACAGCGAGCATCCGAACTGCGCCTATATGTGGATGGAACATTCACTGAAGGCCAAGGTCCAGGGCGATGCAGCCGCGTGGTTCGGCGCCGTGCCCTCCGTTCCCGCCGCCTGCAAGGGCAACGAGCTGATGGGCGACACCGGCTGCGCCACCAACGGCTTCGATCACTTCGACAAGATCAAGTTCTGGAAGACCCCGGTCGCCAAATGCACGACGCAGAGCGAATGCGTGCCCTATCATCGCTGGGTGTCGGATTATATCGGCGTGATCGGCGGGCGGTGAATCGGGCCGGTCCGCGGGGGTAAAGTCCCCTCCCCAACCCCTCCCCACAAGGGGGAGGGGCTGCGAGTGGCACCGTCGAATCCTGCCGAAACGCCAAGGTATTTGCGAAAGGGTACGGCAGGTTAAGCCCCTCCCCCTTGTGGGGAGGGGTTTGGGGCGGGGTCTTCAATAACCAAGACCGAGCCCTCTCTAAACATCCAAGATCTGGAGCCCTCAAATGACGTCAGCCGTCCGTTTCCAGCAGGTATCGCGCCATTTCGGCCAGGTGCGCGCCGTCGACGGCGTCGATCTCGAAATCGCGCCGGGCGAATTCTTCGCCATGCTCGGACCCTCCGGCTCCGGCAAGACGACGTGTCTCCGATTGATCGCCGGCTTCGAACAGCCGACATCAGGCCATATCCAGATCTTCGGCGAGACGGCCGACGGCGTTCCGCCCTATCGCCGCAACGTCAACACCGTGTTCCAGGACTACGCGCTCTTCCCGCATCTCAACATTCTCGACAATGTCGCCTATGGGCTGATGGTCAAGGGCGTCGGCAAGGCGGAACGGATGAAGGCTGCCGGCGATGCCCTCGAACTCGTCAAGCTGCCGGGTTATGGCGGCCGCCGCCCCGGCCAGCTGTCCGGCGGCCAGCGGCAGCGCGTGGCGCTCGCCCGCGCGCTGGTCAACAAGCCGAAGGTGCTGCTGCTCGACGAACCGCTCGGCGCACTCGACCTGAAACTGCGCGAGCAGATGCAGGAGGAATTGAAGAGCCTGCAGCGCGCCCTCGGCATCACCTTCGTCTTCGTCACCCACGATCAGGGCGAGGCGCTGTCCATGGCCGATCGCGTCGCCGTTTTCAACGACGGCAACATCGTTCAGCAAGGCACGCCGCAGGATATCTACCGCTGCCCGAAGACCCGCTTCGTCGCCGATTTCGTCGGCTCCTCAAACGTCATCGCGCCTGATCTGATGGCCTCGCTCGGCGGCGAGAAGCGCTGGGCAAGCCTCCGTCCCGAAGCGATCCGGCTGGCAAGCGACGGCGTCGAGGCGAAAGTCGAAAACGCAAGCTTCCTGGGCGCAGCCACCCGTCTCAGCGTCGATCTCAAGGGCAGCCGGCTGCACGTCATGCTGCCTGCGGGCGCGCCCGTGCCCGATGTCGGCGCCGGCATCCGTCTCGCCTGGCAACCTGCCGATATCCACTATATGGATGATGCGGCATGACAACCCTCACCATGTCAGGCGGCAAGACATCGATCCTTCCGGGGCGCGGCGGTTTCTTCGGCCAATTGTCGGATGCTTTCTGGCGGCGCCCGAAGCTGCTGCTCTTCCTGATGCTGACGCCGCCGCTGCTCTGGCTGGGGATCATCTATATCGGCTCGCTGATCGCCCTGCTTCTGCAGAGCTTCTTTTCGATCGACGATTTCTCCGGCCTGGTGAATTACGAATTCACCCTCTCGACCTATGCCCAGCTTCTCAGCCCGACGAATTTCGACATCATCATCCGCACCGTCGTCATGGCAGCGCTGGTCACCATCGCTTCTGCCCTGATCGCCTTTCCGATCGCTTACTACGCGGCGCGTTATGCGCAAGGCAAATGGAAGGCGCTGTTTTATCTCGGCGTCATGCTGCCACTCTGGTCGAGCTATCTCGTCAAGATCTATGCCTGGAAGCTGATCCTTGCCAAGGAAGGCATCCTTACCTGGATCTTCGAAAAGCTCCATCTCTCCCGGCTGCTCGACGGCATCCTGAACCTGCCTATCATCGGCGGTAACTCGCTGTCGGTGAGCTACCTCGGCACCTTCATCGTCTTCGTCTATATCTGGCTTCCCTATATGGTCCTGCCGACGCAGGCAGCCCTCGAGCGTGTGCCCGGCAACCTGATCGAGGCTTCGGCCGATCTCGGCGCCACGCCACGCCAGACCTTCCGCACCGTGCTGCTGCCCTTGGCGCTGCCCGGCATTGTCGCCGGCTCGATCTTCACCTTCTCGCTGACATTGGGCGATTACATCATCCCGCAGATCATCGGCTCGTCCAGGCTATTCATCGGCCAGGCGGTCTATGCCCAGCAGGGAACGGCCGGCAACGTGCCGCTGGCGGCCGCCTTCTCGGTCGTGCCGATCGTCATCATGGCGCTCTATCTCTCGCTCGCCAAGAAGATGGGGGCTTTTGATGCGCTCTGATCTTAAGACCTCGCCGCTGCCTTTGAAGATCGCAGCTGCCGTCGGCCTCCTCTTCCTGCACCTGCCGATCCTGCTGATCTTCGTCTATGCCTTCACCACCGAGGAAAAGAGTTATCAATGGCCGCCGCCCGGCCTGACGCTGCAGTGGTTCACTGTTGCGTGGAACCGGCCGGATGTCTGGTCGGCGCTCGGGCTTTCCGTGCAGGTCGCCGTCATCGCCACCGCGATCGCGCTGATCCTCGGCACGCTCTGTGCGGCAGCCGTCAGCCAGACGAAATTTTTCGGCCGCGAGGCGATCTCGCTGCTGGTTATCCTGCCGATCGCCCTTCCCGGCATCATCACCGGCATAGCGCTGCGCTCCGCCTTCAGCCTGTTCGACATCCCGTTTTCGGTCTGGACCATCGTGCTCGGCCACGCCACTTTCTGCGTGGTCGTCGTCTACAACAATGCCGTCGCCCGCTTCCGCCGCACATCCGGCTCGCTGATCGAGGCGTCGATGGATCTCGGCGCCGACGGCTTCCAGACTTTCCGCCATGTCATCCTGCCGAATATCGGCACCGCCCTTCTGGCCGGCGGCATGCTGGCTTTCGCGCTGTCCTTCGACGAGGTCATCGTCACCACCTTCACCGGCGGCCAGCAATCGACCTTGCCGATCTGGATGCTCGAAGAACTCATTCGCCCGCGCCAGCGCCCCGTCACCAATGTGGTCGCCATGGTCGTGGTGCTCGTCACCTTCCTGCCGATCCTGGCAGCCTACTACCTCACCCGCGACGGCGACCAGATCGCCGGCGCCGGCAAATAACAGGGAGAACATCATGGATATCCAAATGCTGATCGGGTCCCGCTTCGAAAAAGGCACGGAGACGGAAGAGCACATCCTGAACCCGAAGACCGGCGAGACGGTGATCGACCTTCCCGAGGCCTCACTTTCCCAAATCGACGCCGCCGTCGATGCCGCCGAAAAAGCCTTCGCAAGCTGGTCGCAGACGACGCCGGGCGAGCGTTCCGGTTACCTGCTGAAGATCGCCGACGCGATCGAAAAGGATGCCGCGGGCTTCGCGACGCTGGAGGCTTTGAATTGCGGCAAGCCGATCAATGCAGTGCTGAACGACGAGATCCCGGCGATCGTCGATTGTTATCGCTTCTTCGCCGGCGCCGTGCGCAACCTGCACGGCCCGGCCGCCGGCGAATACCTGCCCGGCCACACCTCGATGATCCGCCGCGATCCGATCGGCATCGTCGGCTCGATCGCGCCGTGGAACTATCCGCTGATGATGATGGCCTGGAAGCTGGCGCCGGCGATCGCCGGCGGCAACACCGTCGTCTTCAAGCCTTCGGAACAGACGCCGCTGACGGCGCTGAAAATGGCAAAACTACTCTCCGAAATCCTTCCCGAAGGCGTCGTCAACGTCATCCTCGGCCGCGGCGAAAGCGTCGGCAACGCCCTGATCAACCACGCCAAGATCGGCATGATCTCGATCACCGGCGATGTCGCGACCGGCAAGAAGGTGCTGCAGGCCGCCGCCAAGACGGTCAAGCGCACCCATCTGGAACTCGGCGGCAAGGCGCCGGTCATCGTCTTCGACGATGCCGATATCGATGCCGTCGTGTCCGGCATCCGCACCTTCGGCTATTACAATGCCGGCCAGGACTGCACCGCCGCCTGCCGCATCTATGCCGATGCCAAGGTCTACGACAACTTCGTCGCCGACCTCTCCTCGGCCGTCGCGAGCATCCGCTTCAACCAGGCCGACGATACCGAAAACGAAATCGGTCCGCTGATCTCCAGGCGCCAGCGCGACCGCGTCGAAAGCTTCGTCGCCCGCGCCTCCGAACACAAGCACATGGAGATCACCACCGGCGGAAAGGTCTCCGGCGACAAGGGCTTCTTCTTCGCCCCGACCGTCATAGCAGGCGCCCAGCAGGACGACGAGATCGTCCGCCGCGAGGTCTTCGGCCCGGTCGTCTCGGTCACCCGCTTTTCCCAGGCCGACGATGCCATTGCCTGGGCAAACGACAGCGACTACGGCCTCGCCTCCTCCGTCTGGACCAGGGATATCGGCCGCGGCATGAAGACCGCCGCCCGCCTGCAATATGGCTGCACCTGGATCAACACGCACTTCATGCTGGCCAACGAGATGCCGCATGGCGGCCTCAAACAGTCGGGCTACGGCAAGGACATGTCGGTCTACGCGCTGGAAGACTACACCGCCGTGCGCCACGTGATGATCAATCACGGCTGAGCGTCTGCATCGAAAGGCCGGCAGACGCCACGGTTCTATCGCGTTATTCCGTTCTACACGATCCGGAACAATTTCCCGGCTGCGGCGTCTTTCTCAGGCAAACGAAAAGGATGATGTCATGCTGAAATGGGCTCTGATTTTTTTCGTGATTTCGATCATCGCCGGCTTCTTCGGCTTCTCCGGCGTCTCCGCAGCCACCGCAACGATCGCCCGCGTTCTCTTCGGGATTGCACTGGTGATCTTCCTGATCTTCCTGGTCCTTGCGCTGATGGCCGGCCAAGCGATCTTGTGAGCAGAAACGCAGCCCCTCCGTCACCTTGTTTCTAATGACAGGGCGCGGTGAGCGTCTGGGGCGGCGTCCCTTTAGCACGTGGTCTTTCAAGATGATATCGCTTCGGCGCATGCTTACGACAATACCGCCCTGAGCCAGGGATGCATTCTGTTTGTTCGCTTTCGCAGCAGCCTGTCGATCGATATCGATCCCGCACCTGAAGCCGTCAGCACGAACATGCCGCCGGCAATCGCCAGGTCCTTCTCGAAATGCAGCAGCTCGTTCTGGCTTGCGAAATTCGTGTGGAAGAGCAAGGCGGTCGCCAGGCAGAAGAGCCCCAGCGCCAGTGCACCAAGCCGGGTGAGGAAGCCTGTCGCAAGGGAAAGGCCGGCACCGAGCTGAAGGGCAATGGTGGCAAATGCCACCGGCGCCGACAGCCCCAGTTTTGCGAAAGTGTCGAGCGTCGCGGTGATATCCGAGGCGAGTACCAAGCCTTCGTGCAGGAAGATCAGCGACAGCAGCAGCCTGCCCAGGAGAAGAATGAGATCGGCCGGCCGGGGCCGGCTTGAGGCGCTGTCCATCATACCCTCCGTTTTGAAGAGCAGGTGATTGGCCACCCGCTCCGGCAAGGCCGCATTATAGCAGGCTCGCCCCGACATTGATCGCCAGCGCCAGGATCGTCGTGTTGAACAGGAACGACAGCACGGCATGCAGCAGCGTCAGCTTGCGCATGCTGGTCGAACTGACCGCGACATCCGCCGTCTGCGCGGCAACGCCGATGGTGAAGGAGAAATAGAGGAAGTCCCAGTAGCCCGGCTCTTCGATCCCGTCGGGAAACTTGAGGCCGCCCTCCTCGTCCGCCCCACCATAGAAATAATGGGCATAGTGGATGGTGAAAAGCGTATGCAGGAAGATCCAGGAGATCAGGATGGTCAAAATCGCCGCACCTGCCCGTGCCAGCGCAACGTCAGGTGCTGCCTCCTTGATCGAATGAAGCTCGATGCCGATGCCGGCGATGCTGGCAAGGGCGGTACCGATCGAAAGAGCCAGGAGGACGGTGTCGGAGAAATCGAGATCCGCGGAGCGTTTGCGGATGCTTTCGACCGTCGCCCGCAGCATCTTGCGCCAGCTGAGCGCGACAAAAACGCCGGCGCTGACATTCCAGCCGAACAGGATATTGCCGGCGCTGACCTCACGCGAGGTCACAGCCAGGAAGACCGCCAGTCCGGCAAGAGCGGCGATGATGAAGGTCGCATGCTTATAGGCAAATGCCGCAAGCGAATTTGCCTTTTCCTCATCCGCCATATCGGTCTCCGACAGCATATGCCCTTGATAACAGCACGAAAAAGGCGCGCCTGCCAGCCGGCAGCCGCGCCTGCGATTGCATGCCGTGCCTATCAGGCGGCGGCGAGCTGCAGTTCCTTCTGCACCATGCTGCGCAACGTTCCCAGATCCTTGGCAAAGGCGCGGATGCCTTCGGCGAGTTTTTCCGTCGCCATCGCGTCTTCGTTCATCAGCCAGCGGAAGGTCTTCTCGTCGACCGAGACCTTCGGATCCGGCTTGCGACTATCAGGCGAGAGCTTGCGCTCCAGCTTGCCCTCATCCTTGGCGAGCTCGTCGAGCAGGTTCGGGCTGATCGTCAGGCGGTCGCAGCCGGCAAGGGCTTCAATTTCGCCGGCGCTGCGGAAGGAAGCGCCCATGACGATCGTCTTGATGTCGTTGGCCTTGTAGTAGTTGTAGATTTCACGGACGGAGATGACGCCCGGATCTTCCTCGGCGGTGAAGTCCTTGCCGGTCGATTTCTTGTACCAGTCGAGGATACGGCCGACGAAGGGCGAGATCAGGAATACCTTGGCGTCGGCGCAGGCAATCGCCTGGGCCTTGCTGAAGAGGAGCGTCAGGTTGCAGTCGATGCCTTCCTTCTGCAGCACTTCCGCGGCGCGGATGCCTTCCCAGGTGGAGGCGAGCTTGATGAGGATGCGGTCCTGATCGATGCCGCGATCCTTGTAGGCGGCGATGATCGCGCGCGCCTTGGCAAGCGAAGCCTCGGTATCGAAGGAAAGATCGGCGTCGACTTCGGTCGAGACGCGGCCTGGGACGAGCTTCACCAGGGCGGCGCCGACGGAGATGGCGAGGCGATCGGCGACGGCCGATGAAACGGCTTCAGGATTGCCGCCCTGCTTCTTGCCCCAGGCGACGGCTTCCTTGATGGCGTCGGCGAACATCGGCGTGCCGAGCGCCTTCAGCACGATGCTCGGGTTCGTCGTGCAATCCACCGGCTTCAGGCGGGCAACGGCCTCGATGTCGCCGGTATCGGCGACGACGGTGGTAATCTCGCGAAGTTGGTCAAGCTTGGATGTCATGGTCAATAATCCTTGTTGAACTTGGGCTGCGACCGGCGCGCGTTCCGCCCGGCAAAGGTGATCTACCGACAGGTTGTTTGCAAGCTGCAGGCGAAAATGCGCGCATCCGTCACGGATGATTCATAAACGTGAAGCACAGTCGCCATGTTCCGGCCGCCAGCGAACGGCGGCTCGAACACAAGCGATGCCGCCTGCGGCTGGAAGGCCGGTCGTGACTTTCGGGATGCCCGCACTATGTCCTCCTCGATGGACAAGAACGACTTGTGTCGTCAGGACTATCGACATTCGCCCAGGGAAAAGTCAAGGACATTTGTGCATTTCAATTGACATAAGTGTCACACCCGTCATTATCCGCCCAACAAAATGACGTCACGCCTTTCATCCCAGGGGGGATCTGGGGCGAATTCGTGCGGAGGCGATGTGGTCAAGCTCAAACGCGGCACACACACGGCTTATTCCGAGGCATCCTCGCTGCGGCTCAGGGCGGCATGGCTCTATTATAACGAGGGGCTGACCCAGAAAGACGTCGCCGAACAGCTCGGCATCAGCCGTACCACCGTCATCCGCCTGCTCGACGAGGCGATGAAGCGCAGCGAAGTCCAGATCTGGATCAACGATTCGATCGGCGACTGCGTTGAACTTTCGGTGAAGCTGGAGCGCGCCTACGGCCTCGACGAGGCGATCGTCGTGCCCGCACCGTTCAATGGCGACGTCAATGCGCTGGCGAAAAATGTCGGCCTGGCGCTTGGCCAGTTCCTCTCCGAAGCCATCCCCGACGACTACACCATCGGCGTCGGCTGGGGCCGCACCATGACCGCCTCGCTGTCGAGCTTCCGGCCGCCGCGCCGCACCAATTGCAAGGTCGTTTCGCTGCTCGGTGGCATCGTCGCCGTGCACCAGACCAACCCGATCGATTACACATGGCGGCTGGCAAATCAGCTCGGCGCCGAATGTTACATGTTCCTGGCGCCGCTTCTCGTTGATTCCATCGAGACCAAACGCAATCTGATCGAGAAATGCGGGTTGGACACGATCTACCGTCTGGCCGAGAATCTCGACCTGGCGATCGTCAGCTGCGGCGATATCGGCCCGCATTCGACCTCGCTGTCGGAGGGCTGGATCTCCAAGGCCGAGTTGCAGGAACTGATCGATGCCGGCTGCGTCTGCGACACCATGTTCAACTTCCTCGACAAGGATGGCAATTCGGTCGACCACTCGATCAATCGTCGCGTCATGTCCGTCGATCTCGACACGCTGAAGGAGGCCAAACATATCGTGCTCTCCTCCGGCGGCGCCCACCGGGCCGTGGCGATCCGCGCCACGATCAAGCGCATCGGCTGCAACACGCTGATCACCGATGAAAGTGCCGCACGGGCGCTGCTCGAAGTGGCAGAGACCGCGCCGCCCGTCTCTTCGCCCCAGCGGGAAGAAGTGTCAGAGCGATAGCGAACGACGTAAGTGGAAACGACGGCCGCTCCGCCCCGGGAAACGCCATCAGGCGTGCGCCGATTCCCAGCCGAGCATTGCCCGTTTGCGGGTGAGGCCCCAATGGTAGCCCGTCAGCGCGCCGTTCTTGCCGAGCGCCCGATGGCAGGGCACCACGAAGGAGATCGGGTTTGCCCCGACCGCCGCACCCACGGCGCGCTGCGCCGTCGGCCGGCCGATATCGCTGGCGATATCTGAATAGGTGACCGCCTTGCCGAACGGGATCTTCAGCAGGCTCTGCCAGACACGCACCTGGAAGTCGGTGCCGATCAGCACGACGCGCAGCGGCTGTTCGGAAGACCACTTGCCGGGCTCGAAGATACGGGCGGCATAGGGCACCGTTGCCTGCAGGTCCTCGACATAAGAGGCGTTCGGCCAGCGGCAGGTCATATCCTCGAGGCAGGCCCTCTCATCGCCGGAATCGCTGAAGGCGAGGCCGGCAAGGCCGCGGTCGGTCACCAGGATCAGCGCCATGCCAAAAGGGCAGATGTGGAAACCGTAGCGGATGGTGAGACCGCCGCCCTTGGCCTTCCATTCGCCGGGCGACATTGCCTCATGGGTGACGAAAAGGTCGTGCAGCCGGCTCGGCCCGGAGAGGCCGACCTCGATCGACGTCTCGAGCAGCGGCATGTCTTCGCTGCGCAGCAGCCGCTTGGCGTGGTCGAGCGTCACCGCCTGCAGGAAGCCTTTGGGCGACAGACCGGCCCAGCGGGTGAAGGTCTTCTGCAACTGCGTCGGCGACTGATTGAGCCGCGCGGCGATCGCCTCCAGCGAAGGCTGGTCGCGATAGTCCTCGGTGATGAGTTCGATGACCCGACGGACGATATCATAATCAGGGCCTTCAGGCGTGATGTCTGTCTGCAGGTTCGCAATCATATCCATGGTCTTTCTCCTTGTCACAAGGAGATAATCAATAGGCCCGGGGTAAACCACCCGATTCTTGCGCGCGCCTGATAGTCTCAGATCCGCTGCTTGACCGTCGCGAGCGCTCCCTTGAAGGCTTTGGCGAAGCTTTCGCGGTCATCGGGATTGAGGAAGGAGCCGATATCCGTGCGCCGGCCCTCGCCGAAAATATGCATGGACAGGATGCCGATCTCCTGGTGCCGGCGCACGCGGAAGCGCGCCCAGAACGGATTGAAATGATGCTCCACCATCCGCCCCGACGGCGCAAACTTGCGCACCGAAACATCCGTGCGCGACACCGTGACCTCCTCGCGGGCCCTTCCGGAGCGGTAGCTCAGCCAGAAGGCGCCATAGAGAAGCACGAAGTCCAGACCGAAGAAGAAGCCGATCGGCCAGGCGCCGGTCGCGACGAAGAACATGCCGTAGAGAAAACAGACCGCACCCGATAAGGCAAGCAACACCTTGAAGCCCCGGCGGCCGAGCGACCGGTGGGGGAAAAGCGCAGCGGCGAAAACAGGCTGCTCGTTGGAGCTGTTGGCGTTGCTTTCCATCATAGCCGGTGAGTATAGATTCCCCATGGCGAATCCGAAACTTAAATCCGTTGGCAAACCGTCGCAAAACTCGAATGTGATCGCCCGCCGCAAACCGGCGGCGGCGGTGAAGACCGCCTATTCACTGGCCGAGCGCGAGGAGATCTTCCGCCGCTTCTCGGTGCAGCGGCCGGAACCGAGGGGCGAGCTCGAGCACAGCAATCCCTTCACCCTCGTCGTCGCCGTCGCACTGTCGGCGCAGGCCACCGATGTCGGCGTCAACAAGGCGACACGCGCCCTCTTCAAGGTTGCCGATACGCCGGAAAAGATGCTCGAACTCGGCGAGGAGCGGCTGCGCGACTATATCAGGACGATCGGCCTTTATCGCAACAAGGCGAAAAACGTCATCGCGCTCTCGCAGATGCTGGTCGATGAGTTCGGCGGTACGGTGCCGGAAACGCGTGACGAACTGGTGAAATTGCCGGGCGTCGGCCGCAAGACCGCCAACGTCGTGCTGTCCATGGCCTTCGGCCAGGCGACGATGGCCGTCGACACCCACATCTTCCGCATCGCTAACCGCATCCGGCTTGCCCCCGGCAAAACGCCCGACGAAGTCGAGGCCCGGCTGATGAAAGTGATTCCGCAACACTACCTCTACCACGCCCATCACTGGCTGATCCTGCACGGACGCTATACCTGCAAGGCACGCCGTCCGGAATGTGAGCGCTGCGTCATCGCCGATATCTGCAAATCGCCGGAAAAGAGCTGGGATGTGGCGGCGCCGCTCGTCGAGCTACCGCCGCAGGTGATCGGCGAGACCGTCGAGTAGAACAGCGATCGCCTGCTCGTAGTGACCCCTTTCCGCGCCAGCCTCGATCGCAATCGCCGCGCGGTCGAAGGCCCCGCCGATAACATCGACGTCAGCGGGTCGAGCATAGCGCCGGCCTCCGGAAGCATGGCGGCAAGGCCTGCCTGCAGCGTCGCTTCCGCATTCTCGGCATCGATCGCCACCACTACCGCTTGCGCCTAGCATTCGACCACCGCGCGAAAAAGCGCCTTCTTGTCTTCATCTTCAAAATGATGATAGAGCGCGCCACGCGTCACACCCGCCTCCGTCACGATCTCCGGCGTCGCCGTTTCGGCATAACCTTTCTCGACGAATATCGCCCTTGCCATCCTCAATGGCAGCCACGAGGCCATCCCGGCCATCGCCCGCGGCAAGATTTCAGGCCTGCTGCTCAATTTCGAGGTCGCCGATGTCGACGCGATCTATGCGGCCTGCCGGAACGCCGGCCTGCCGATTTTGCGGGAGATCCGCGATGAGGATTTCGGCCAGCGGCATTTCATCACCGCCGATCCGAACGGCGTGCTGATCGACATCATCATACCGATGCCGCCGAGCGCCGAATTTGCAGCGATGTACGACGCTCCGCCCTGCCCGGCTGAGCCTCAGGTGTCGCGTGCAGAAATCAGCTTGTGCAGATGCACCATCATGCCGGCGGCAAAGAGCGGCGTCAGAAGATTGACGAACGGGATCGCCAGGAAAAGGGCGATCACCAGCCCGCCGAGAAAGACGGTGGAAGCATGTCTGGCGCGGAAAAGCCGCGCCTCCTGAGGCGAACGGAAGCGCATGGCGGCGAATTCGAAGAATTCCCGTCCAAGCAGATAGCCGTTCACCAGAAAGAAGGCGACCAGATTGACGCCGGGGATGAACAGCAGCAGCAAGGCGACGATATTGCCGAGGATCACCACGCCGAGGAACTTGATCGAGCTTGCCATCGCCGGGCCGAGCGGCATGGCGGTGCCCGGCGCGTCCTTGGGATAGTCGCGTTTTTCGATGACTTCGGCGACATCGTCGAGAAACAGGCCGGCGATCAGCGCCGTGACCGGCGAAAGCAGCAGCGCCAGCATCAGCGCAAGGCCGATACCGGCAAGGATCGCGAAGATGAAAGCGAGCCATCCCGCCCAATCCGGCACATCGGGAAAGAAGCTCGTCAGCCAGGGAAAGAGGAAAGCCAT
This sequence comes from Rhizobium sp. BT04, assembly GCF_030053135.1. Lineage (NCBI taxonomy): Bacteria > Pseudomonadati > Pseudomonadota > Alphaproteobacteria > Hyphomicrobiales > Rhizobiaceae > Rhizobium > Rhizobium sp. BT04. The sequence continues at coordinate 2,394,994 of NZ_CP125652.1, forward strand.
GAAGGCCCCACGCAGCGCGAACCACAGACCGACCAGCACGAGGACTGTCAGGCCGAGCACTTTCCAGAAGACTGCGCGTGTTTCCGGCGCGAACAAATTGGCGAGCGATAATCGAGCGGCGGCAAGAATCATTGTCTCAGGCGTCTCCGGTTGCGCGGAAGATGTAGGAAAGATGGAGACCGGCCACAAGAGAGAATAAAATTGCATGTGGTAATAGAAAACTTGTCGAAAATTAAATGCTAATATAGTATTGTTACGTATCCAAATATGCATGAGCCTGAGAAGCAGCTTCCGAAATAGTTGCAAAGACGAGGGGTCGCAACAGCGCGTCCGCGGAACGCCTCTGAGGAAAAACGGGGGAGGCTGATGTGGAAGACTTTGTGCAAAAACTCAGGCAATACGCAAAAACCGGCACGCCGGCCGAACGCCGTATCGCGAAATATTTCACCGAACACCTGAACGACCTGCCGTTCGAGACAGCGGCGTCCGTCGCCGACCGGCTGGATCTGTCGCCGATGACCGTCGGGCGCTTCCTGCGCGCGCTCGGCTACCAGGGATTGGACAGCGTCAAAGTAGAGATACGCGAGACCGTGACGACATCGCCGGCGCAATTGCAAAGCGCCATGAGCGAGCTGCATCAGGACGCCGCGGAGGGCAAACCGCTCGCCGTGCTGGTTGCCGAGCAGATCCAGGCGCTCCACCATATCTATCATCTGACGGCGCAGCCGCACTGGTCCGAAGCCGTCAGCTTGATCAGCACGGCCCGCGAAATATCGATCGCCACGCATGCCCGGCTGGCGAGCCTTGCCCATCATTTCTGCCAGCGGCTGACGCAAGCCCGTGACGGCGTGCGCACGCTCGACGGCGCCGACAACCGTTTTGCCGAACTCTTCGCCCGGCTGGCGGTCGACGACGCGCTGCTCGTCATCATCGATTGTCGCCGCTTCGCCAAGGCGCGCCTGCTTGCCCGAACCGCTCGGCGCTACGGCTATAAGGTCGTGCTCATTTCACCGCAGCAAGCGGACTGGATGGCGGATCAGTCGAATGTGATGCTGCCCTTGCCGCCCGCGCGCGCGCCCGATCTGGACAATCTTCCACCGCTGATCGCGTTGCTCGACTGCCTGTCGGAATCGGTCATCCTAGAAGTCGGGGAAGAGGCCGCCCTTCGCCGCCGCCGCATGATGGAATTCGCGACCGTCCTCGGTGAGACGGCGAACCACTAATCCGATTGAACACGGCGCTTTTGGCGGCTTGTGCGGTTCAGCTTTTAACGGAAGCGCAGAACCGCTCTATCCTTTTGTTTTTGCGCAATTCCGGACGGAAAACCGCTTCGCACTTTTCCTGGAATTGCTCTAAAGCACGTCGCATCAAACCTGATTCATGTGACGTGCTTTAGGTCTTTGTTTTTACGCATGTCGTTGGCGCAAACCGCTGCACACTTTTGCGCGACATGCTTTAATCCATCATTTCCAGCTCGGCGCGGTGCCGATGCATGGCGAGAAGACGCCGGTAGTCGCGGTCATAAAGCGCCTGTTTCGCTTTGTCGGGAAGCCGTTCGTCGCCGCCCGGATACATCGCCTCGCCGGCTGCGGCCAGATCCCCATGCAAGCCGCAAGCGACGGATGCTGCGATCGCCGTGCCGAGCAGCACCGCCTCGTTCATCTTCGGCACCACGACCTTGCAGCCGGTGGCGTCGCTGTAGAGCTCCATCAACACCGGGTTCTTCACATGCCCGCCGGCAATATGCAGCGTATCGGGCACATAGCCGTATTCCTTCATCTTCTCCAGAATGTGGCGGATGCCGAGCGCAATCGCCACGGCGGTGCGCCAATAGAGCGTGCAGAGCCCGTCGAAGGAGCTATCGAGCGTCAGCCCGCTGACGACGCCGACGGCATGCGGATCGGCGAGCGGCGAGCGGTTGCCGTGAAAATCCGGCAACACGAAAATCCGCGCGCCGAAAGCATCGCCCTCCTCGGCCCGCAATTCGGCAATGCGCGCGACGATCTTCTGATGCAGCGCCGCCGTCGGCTCGCCACCGGCCGCATGCATGCGCACGATGTGGTCGAGCAGTGCCCCGGTTGCCGATTGCCCGGCCTCGACCAGCCAGGATTGCGGGAAGACCGCCTCGTAATAGGGACCCCACATGCCATGGCTCGGCTTGCGTTCCCTGGAGAAGGCAACGATGCAGCTCGACGTGCCGGCAATCAGTGCCAGCTGGCGCTCACGTTCTACAGGATCGGCAGCGTAGCCGCCGAGCGCACCGAGCGCACCGGCAAAGGCGTCGATCATGCCGGCCGAAACGCCGCAGTCCGTCGTTAGCCCGAGCGCCTCGGCCGCCTCCGCTGTCAGCCGGCCGACGCTGCCGCCGACAGGCGTGGTCTCATCCGGCAGGTGGCCGCGCGCCTGAAGGTCATCGAGGCCGATCCGCTCCAGGAAATCCTGCTGCCAGCCCTTTTCGAGATGAGCGAGATAGTTCCACTTCGCCGTCAGCGTGCAGCGCGAACGAGCAAGCGATCCGGTCGATTTCCACGTCATGAAGTCGGCGAGATCGAAGAAATAGCCGGCCTTTTCCCAGGTGGCGGGCAGCTTTTTCTTTAGCCACATCAGCTTCGGCATTTCCATCTCGGGCGACATCACATGCCCGGAATGCTCGAGCACCCGGTGTTCTGTCGCCGTGCAGAAATCGGCTTCCTTCAGCGCCCGGTGATCGAGCCAGACGATCGTGTCGAAGCGTGTCTCACCGCCTGTCGAAACGCTGATCTGGCCGCCTTGGACGTCACGCACGACAAGCGAACATGTGGCGTCGAAGCCGATCGCACCGACCGCGGCGGGATCGATGCCGGATTGCTCCAATGCCCGGCGCACTGCCATGCAGGCGGCGGACTAGATATCTTCGGAATCGTGCTCGGCATGGTTTTCGCGCGGCCGGTTCATCACGATCGGATGTTCGGCCTTGGCAAGCAGGCGACCGCGTGCATTGAAGACGCCGGCGCGCGCACTGCCCGTGCCGATATCCACCGCAACCACATGATCACGCATCAAATCTTGGTCCCGTCCAGCTTATGGTTGCGGACAAGGTGTATCAAATCCGGCATGGCGTCAAACACCACGTCAGGCGAAAGACGATCGAGTTCGGCGCGATATCCGGCGAAGTTGGCGTGCGATCCGCCGGTGAAGGCAAAGACCGTCATGCCGGCCGCCTTGGCGGCGGCAATGCCGGCCGGGCTGTCCTCAACGACGAGGCAATGCGCCGGCTGGACCTGCATTTCACGCGCCGCATGCAGGAAGAGATCGGGCGCCGGTTTGCCGCGCTTGACCATCGTCGCGCTGAAGATGTCGGGCAGCCGGTCGAGTAGCCCGGTGACGGACAGCGACAGCCGAATCCGCTCCATCTGGCTGGACGAGGCGACGCAGCAGCGAACACCAAGCCCGTCGATCGTCGCCGCGATACCGTCGATCGGCTTCAGTTCCGTGCGGAAACGGGCGTAAAGATCGGTGCGAATCCGCTCGAGAAATTCCTCGCCGGCGTGGACGTTGAATTCGGTTTCCAGCGTATCGATGAGCGTCGACAGGCTGCGGCCGAGAAAGCGCTCATAGGCCTGGTCTTCGGTGATCGAGACGCCGAGATCGTTCATCGCCGCGACCAGCACGCTGATCGAGATCGGCTCGCTATCGACGAGCACGCCATCGCAATCGAAGATGACCAGCCGTGGTTCAGCATCAGCCATGAAAGACCCAACCTGAGTTTAATTCGGACGCGTCACCGTCCCGCTTCGCTCGCAAGGCCGGACGGATGACGGCAGCGGACACCGCCATCCAATTTCCCTTACACTGCGAGCTTGCCGTCGAGATAGAGTTGCAGCGTCTCCCGCGTGCCTTTTTCCCACAGGGTTTTAAGCGCATGGCCAAAACGCTTGCGAAAAAGCTCGGATTTTGCCACTTCGCCGAAAACGTCGTCGAAGACGAGGAAGGCTGAAGGATCGTCCTTGGCTTTCAGCGCCGCTGCATGCAGGCGCTCGGCGCTGGCGTCGTTGAAGACGATATCCTTGCCGCTATCGGTCTTGCCGGCGAAATAACGGCACCAGAGTGCAGAAACCAGCGCCAGGCCGACGACATCCTTGCCCTGGCGCAGATTGTCGAGCGTCGACGGCAGGATGAATTTCGGCTGACGGTTCGAACCGTCCTGCGCCAGACGCGGAATGGTGTCGGCAATCTTCGGATTGAGCAGGCGATGCTCGATCAGGGCGAAATACTCGGTCAGCGACGTGTTCGGCACCGGCGGCACGATCGGAATGATCTCGTCGTTTTCGAGCTTGGCAAGGAAAGCGCGAATGAGCGGATCCTCCATGGAATCATGGACGAAATGAATATCCATCAGCGCCGCCGGATAGGCGATCGCGGCATGCCCGCCATTGAGGATGCGGATCTTCATATGCTCGTAGGGCGTGACATCGGGAACGAAGGTCACCCCGACCTTTTCCAGCGCCGGCCGGCCGGCGGTGAACTTATCCTCCAGCACCCATTGCTTGAATTCCTCGCAATAGACCGGCCAATTGTCCTCGATCTCAAAATTGTCCCTGAGGAAATCGATCTCCCGCTGGCCGGTTGCAGGCGTGATGCGGTCGACCATCGCGTTCGGGAAGGCGACATTTTCCCGGATCCAGTCGGCAAAACCGGGATCCGAAAGGGCAGCCGTGCCGACCACGGCATTGGCGGTGACGATGCCGTTATGGGGAATATTGTCGCAGGACATGACAGTGAAGGGACCGATACCCCTGGCGTTGCGCGCCTTCAGGCCGGCAACGATCAGGCCGAACACCGTCTTCGGCGCGTCGGGATTCTGCCCGTCGGCGGCGATCGCCGGATGGGCCGGATTGAATCGGCCCGATGCATCGATGAAATAACCACCCTCGGTGATCGTCAGCGAGACGATGCGGATTTCGGGATCGGCGAGCCTGGCGATGATCGCGGCGGGATCGCCGACCGGCAGGATATCGATCATCGGCGCGGTGACGCGCGCCGCCGTTTTGTTGTTGTCCTGCTCGACCACAGTCGTCAGGAAATCCTGTGCCGCAAGCTTTTCGCGCATAGCGGCATCCGACGGCAGCACGCCGGCGCCGACGATCGCCCAGTCGTGATCCGTGCCAGCGTTGAAGAGATCGTCGAGATAGATCGCCTGATGGGCACGGTGGAAATTGCCGACGCCGAAGTGCACGATGCCGGCTTTCAGCGACGCCCTGTCATAACAAGGGATGGCGGCAGTGCGCGCCACGTCCGAAAGCGTTGCCAGCGATAATTTGCACGTCATGTTCCAGTCCTCTTGAAGGTCTTGCCAAGACGGCCGGGCGCCATCGTCCGGCTCGCATGCTTGCCCCCAGCCCGGCAGTCCGCCCTAGATGGCAAGACCGCCCTCGTTGAATTTGTGAATACGCGAACGGTCGGGCGTCAGGTAGACGGTATCACCGGCCTTTGCGGCGAAATCGCCGCTGCCGCGCGCCGTCACCATGCCGATGTCTTCGGCATCGATATGCAGGAAGGTGTCGGAACCGAGATGTTCGGCCACCACGACCCTGCCCTTCCAGTCGCCGCTCTCCATCGACAGCAGCATATGTTCGGGACGGATGCCGATCGTATGCGCTCCAAGCTGAGCCGCGTTCTGCCCCTTGATGAAATTCATCTTCGGCGAGCCGATGAAGCCGGCGACGAACAGGTTGCGCGGGCGGCTGTAGAGCTCGAGCGGCGAGCCGACCTGCTCGATATTGCCCCTGTTCAACACGACGATCTTGTCGGCCATGGTCATCGCCTCGACCTGGTCGTGGGTGACGTAGACCATCGTCGTCTTCAGCTGCTGGTGCAACTCGCTGATTTCGAGGCGCATGTTGACGCGCAGTGCCGCATCGAGGTTCGACAGCGGTTCGTCGAACAGGAAGGCCGAAGGCTGACGCACAATGGCCCGGCCGATCGCCACGCGCTGGCGCTGGCCGCCGGACAGCTGGCGCGGCTTGCGTTCGAGATAGTCGGTAAGGTTCAGCACCCGGGCGGCATCCGTCACCTTGCGGTCGATCTCCGCCTTGTCGACGCCCGCCATCTTCAGCGGGAAGGCGATGTTGTTGCGCACGCTCATATGCGGATAGAGCGCATAGGATTGGAACACCATGGCAAGCCCGCGCTCCGACGGCGCCTTTTCGGTGGCGTCCCGGCCGTCGATGACGATCTTGCCGCCGGAAACGTCCTCGAGCCCGGCGATCAGCCTGAGCAGCGTGGACTTGCCGCAGCCCGACGGACCGACGAAGACAACGAATTCGCCGTCCTTGATGTCGAGATCGATCGAAGGGATGACCTTGGCTTCGCCGAAGACCTTGGAAACCTTCTGAAGGGTAATGCTGCCCATGTTTCTCTCCCTTTATCTTATTTCACTGCGCCGAAGGTCAGGCCGCGGACGAGTTGTTTCTGGCTGAACCAGCCGAGGATCAGGATCGGCGCGATAGCCATCGTCGATGCCGCCGACAGCTTGGCATAGAACAGGCCTTCGGGGCTGGAATAGGAGGCAATGAAGGCGGTCAGCGGCGCCGCTTTGGAGGCGGTGAGGTTGAGCGTCCAGAACGCCTCGTTCCAGGCGAGGATGATGTTCAAAAGCAGCGTCGAGGCAATGCCGGGCACCGCCATCGGCGTCAACACGTAGACGATCTCCTTCATCAGCGATGCCCCGTCCATACGCGCCGCTTCGAGGATTTCACCGGGGATTTCCTTGAAGTAGGTGTAGAGCATCCAGACGATAATCGGCAGGTTGATCAGCGTCAGCACGATCACAAGGCCGGTGCGCGTATCGAGCAGGCCCGAATTGCGGAACATCAGGTAGATCGGGATCAACGCGCCGACCGGCGGCATCATCTTGGTCGACAGCATCCACATCAGCACGTCCTTGGTCCGCTTGGTCGGCGAAAACGCCATGGCCCAGGCGGCCGGAATCGCGATGATCAGGCCGATCAGCGTCGAGCCGAAGGAGATGATCACCGAGTTCATGAAGTGGCTGAGATAGTTCGACCGGCTCTGCACCTCGGCATAATTCTCCGTCGTCCAGTGGAAGAACAGGAACTGCGGCGGCGAGGCGATGGCGTCGGCTTCCGACTTGAAGCTGGTCAGGAAGGTCCACAGAATCGGGAAGAAGATCAGAATGCCGAGCGTCCAGGCGATCGCGGTGACGATGAGCTTGCGCTTCGTTGTGACTTTTCTGGCCATCTCAAGCCTCCAGATTCTTGCCGACGAGGCGCACGAGAAAGATCGCGACGATATTGGCGAGGATAACAGCCACGATGCCGCCGGCCGATGCGCCGCCGATATCGAATTGCAGCAATGCCTGGGCATAGACGAGATAGGTAAGGTTGGTGCTGTCGGTGCCCGGCCCGCCATTGGTGGTGACGAGGATTTCGGCGAAGACCGAAAGCAGGAAGATTGTCTGGATCAGGATCACCACGGTGATGGCACGGGCCATATGCGGCAGGATGATATAGATGAATTTCGAGATCGGCCCGGCGCCGTCCATCTCGGCTGCTTCCTTCTGCTCCTCGTCGAGCGACTGCAGCGCCGTCAGCATGATGAGGGTGGCAAAGGGCAGCCATTGCCAGGCGACGATGAGAATGACGGAAAACAGCGGCGCATTCGCCAGCCAGTCGATCGGCTGCAGGCCGAGCGCCTTGGCAAGATGGGCAAAGAGGCCGTTGACCGGGTTCATGAACATGTTCTTCCAGACCAGCGCCGCCACCGTCGGCATGACGAAGAACGGCGCGATCACCAGGATGCGCACGATGCCCTGGCCGTACATCGGCTGGTCGAGCAACAGCGCAAAGGCGATGCCGCCGATGACGGTGATCAACAGGACGCCGGCGACGAGCAGCAGCGTATTGATCAGCGCCGCGATGAAGGCCGGGTCGGACAGGAAATATTCATAGTTCAGGAAACCGACGAAGTTTTCCATGCCGGGGTTGAGCAGATTGTAGTTTAGCAGCGAGAAATAGATCGTCATCGCCAGCGGGACGATCATCCACGCAAAGAGCAGCAGCACGGAGGGCGCAATCATCAGGCGCGCAGCGGAGCGGGTATGTAAAGTTGCCATGGCAATCACCGATCTGAACTGAAGCGGGGAGCGGCCGCAGGAAAGCTTTGTCTGAAAACAGAGGCCGCCGATGCAGTTCGGGCAATCGGCGGCCCAGAGGGGCGGAGTGTCAAGGATCCGCCCCTTGCTCGGGAGGCTTTATTTGATGTAGCCGGCCTTGGTCATTTCGCGGGTTGCCAGCTGCTGTGCACTCTGCAGGGCCTGGTCGACCGAAATCTGACCGGCAAGGGCTGCCGAGAATTGCTGGCCCACCGCCGTGCCGATACCCTGGAATTCCGGGATCGCCACGAACTGGACGCCAACATAGGGGACCGGCTTGACGGTCGGCTTGCTCGGGTCGGCCGAGTTGATCGAGTCGAGCGTCGTCTTGGCGAAGGGAGCCGCCTTTTGGTACTCCGCATTCGCATAGAGCGAGCTGCGGGTACCGGGAGGTGCATTCAGCCAGCCTTCCTTCTCGGCAACGAGGTTGGTGTAATCCTTGCTCGTGGCCCAGGCGACGAACTTTTCGGCGGCTTCGGCCTTCTGCGAACCCGCCGGGATGGCGAGGCTCCAGGCCCACAGCCAGTTGCCGCGCTTGCCGAGACCCTTGTCCGGAGCGAGCGCGAAGCCGACCTTGTCGGCGACGGTCGATTCCTTCGGGTTGCTGACGAAGGACGCAGCGACGGTCGCGTCGATCCACATGCCGCACTTGCCGGTCTGGAACAGTGCCAGGTTCTCGTTGAAGCCGTTGGAGGAAGCGCCCGGAGGGCCGGCATCCTTCATCAGCTTGACGTAGAAATCGAGCGTGTCCTTCCACTCCGGCTGATCGAACTGCGGCTTCCACTTTTCATCGAACCAGCGCGCGCCGAAGGAATTGGACATGGCCGTCAGAAAGGCCATGTTCTCGCCCCAGCCGGCCTTGCCGCGCAGGCAGATGCCGTAGACTTCCTTGTCCTTGTTGGTGATCTTGCGGGCAGCATCCGCAATGAAGTCCCAGGTCGGGGCGTCGGGCATCTTCAAGCCGGCGGCGTCGAACAGGTCCTTGCGGTACATGACCATCGAGCTTTCGCCGTAGAACGGCGCCGCATAGAGCTTGCCATCCAGGGTCAGGCCGCTGCGGATCGCCGGCAGCAGGTCGTCGACGTCGTAGTTGGCGCCGAGATTGTCGAGCGGCACCAGCCAGCCCTGCTTTGCCCAGATCGGAACTTCATAAGTGCCGATCGTCAGAACGTCGTATTGGCCGCCCTTGGTCGCGATGTCGGTCGTGACCTTCTGGCGCAGCACGTTTTCTTCGAGGGTTACCCATTCAAGGTCGATGCCGGGATTCTTCGCCTTGAAATCATCCGTCAGCTTCTGCATCCGGATCATGTCGCCGTTGTTCACGGTTGCGATTGTCAGCGTCTCGGCCGAAGCCATGCCGGCAAACGCCAGCGCTGAGCAGGCGCCCAGCAGAAAAGTTCTCAATGTCATATCTTCCTCCCAGAAGATGAGGTGTGAGCATTCGCTTTGCTCATGAGCAATTACTCACCATGCGGCGAAAAATGTCAATCGGCAATCGTTGCTGCAATGCCGAAGGATATATCTATACTATTGATTTTAAATAATAATTTTTTGCTCAGCTCCTGAGCAAAAACTCAGCCGTGTCTTCGTCAGTAATGAGGCCGTTGATCTGATGGCCGACAACGGCCGCCCTGATCGCCTTGAATTTCCGCTTGCCCTTGGCCAGCCCAATGACCATCGACGCGTCGCGGGACGGGATCGGCGCCGATGCGACGCGCTCGTTGATCGGGTTGTCGAGCAACCTGCCGTCGACATCGAAGATCCAGCCGCAGATCTCGCCGACGGCGCCCCCGCGCATCAATTCCATCATCTCGTCCTTCTCGAGAAAACCGTCGACGCAGAGCGGACCGTCGATGCCGAGCTCGCCGATGCCGACGAAGGTGACGTTGGCCTGGGCGCTCATGTCGAGCGTCGAGCGCACGAGTTGCTGGCCGTGCAGCAGCTCCCGCTCCTCGGCCGAGGTGACGAGCACCGGCAGCGGCATCGGAAAGTGCCGCGCCTTCACCGCATCCGCCATGCTGAAGATGACGTTGTAATAGGCCGCCGATCCGTCCGGTGCGATATTGCCGGTCAGCGAAACGATGCGGTGATTGGGACATTCGATCACCGGAAGCTGATCGACGGCCGCCTTCAGCGTGCGGCCGGTACCGACCGCAAGCACGATCGGCTCCGGCCGCTTCAGCCAACGCTCGATCTCGGCTGCCGCCGCCTCGGCGATTCCGACGGTGGTCGACGACGAACCGGGATCGCTCGGCACCACCTCCACCTGTTTCAGTCCGAATTTTCGCCGCAACTGTTCGGCGAGTTCAAGACAGGCAGCGATCGGATGATCGAGCCGCACCTTGATCAGACGCTCGGCGACGGCAAGCGACACCAGCCGCTGCGCCGACTGTCGCGAGATACCCATCGAGGCGGCAATTTCGTCCTGGGTGCGCCCGGCGACGTAATAGAGCCAGCCGGCCCGCGCCGCATCGTCGAGCCGTGCGGGAGTCTCGGATCTTTTTGCCATCTAATGCCTACCGCGCAAAGTGAGCCGGCTTGTCGCCGCCGAACATGATTTCGAGTCTCTATCGCGCCAGATCAAAACAAAAATCCGGCAAATGTCGAGCCTGTTGAAAAGAGCGCCGCCAAATAACCGCGGTCGCTGATGCAAATCAGGCAAACCATTGCACGATGAGATAGATCGCCGCCTTCACCAGACCGTAGATCACGCCGCCGGCGATGACGAGCGACACCGCGGTCATCACGAAACCGACGAGCGCAAAGAGCCCGTCACGGCCCAATATGCCGAAAGCAAAGACCGAAATGGTGATCGCAGGCAGGATGTTGCCGAGCGGGACCGGCAGCAGCAGCACGATCGACAGCAGCAGGCATGCGGCCCCGGCGAGATATTCCGCCGGCGGCTCGGCAAAGATCGCCAGCCTCGGCTTCAACATGCGCTCCGCCCAGGCGAGCCAGCGGTGAATGCGGCCGACGATAGTCTCGAAATCCTCCCGCCGCATCGAACGGTTGGCAATCACCTTAGGCAGCCAGGGTTTCATCCCGAAGGTCAGTTGCGCTGCCAGGAACACCAAGGGCGCGCCGAGGACGGCGGACGTGCCCGGCGGCGTGGGAAAGGCGTTCGGCAGGGCAAAGATCAGCATCAACGCGCCGATCGCCCTGTCACCCATCGTGTCGAACAGGTCGCCGATCGAGATCCGCTCACGGCTCTGATCGGCGGCCATCTGCCGTAAAATGGATGAGAGGCGGCGGCCTTTGGGACGTGGTCTTCGGATGGTACTGTTTTCTCTCGTATCGATGGTCGTGGGTCCGGCAGTTTGTGAAAGTGTAGGGTCGGATTCTGGCGATGCAATATGCCAATTGAATGACTTGCGGGGTTAGAAATTGTGGATGCGATCGGAGTCGATCCGACCATCCGATCTCCCCACCTGTTGGCGATGTTTGGCAGAACGGAAGGGCGCCACACGGCACGTCCCTGAAGCAGGCGACATCGCTGCCGAATGAGCGCTTGAAATTCCCCGCCAACAATGCAAGCAGACGCGGGAGACCAGAGAAACGGCGGAGTGGCAATGATCATTTCATTCGATATCGGTGGCTCCGCCATCAAGGGCGGCATCGCCCGCTCCGAGACGGATATCGTTCCCCTCGGCCGCCGCCCGACGCCCAAGGATGATTTCGCCGCTTTCGTCGAGACCCTGCGCGCCATCATCGCCGAGACCGGCGAAGAGCCGAGCCGCATCGCGCTGTCCATCGCCGGCGTCGTCGATCCAGATACGCAGCGGCTGATCTGCGCCAACATTCCCTGTATCCACGAACGTAGGCTCGCAGCCGATCTCGAAGCCGAACTCGGCTTGGCCGTACTGGTCGCCAACGACGCCGACTGTTTTGCCATGGCCGAAGCCGGCCTCGGCGCCGGCCGCGGCCACCGCATCGTCTTCGGCGCCATCCTCGGCACCGGCGTCGGCGGCGGCCTGGTTGCCGACGGCCGCCTCGTCAACGAGGCCGGCGGTTTTGCCGGCGAATGGGGTCACGGGCCGATCATCGCATCTGCAGCCGGCAATCCGCCTGTGGCCATCCCGGCCTATGCCTGCGGCTGCGGCCAGAAGGGCTGCGTCGACACCGTCGGCGGCGCCCGCGGCCTGGAGCGGCTGCACCAGACGCTGCACGATCTCGACCTTTCCAGCGAGGAGATCATCGACCAGTGGCAACGTGGCGAGGAAAAGGCGACACGCACCATCGACGTCTACGTCGATCTCGTCGCCTCGCCCCTGGCGCTGACCGTCAACATAACAGGCGCGACCATCGTGCCGGTCGGCGGCGGGCTTTCCAATGTCGAGCTGCTGCTTACCGAGCTCGACCACGCCGTGCGCGCCCGCATCCTGCGCAAATTCGACCGCCCGCTGGTGGTATCAAGCGAATGCCGCATCGAACCCGGCCTGATCGGCGCCGCACTGCTGGGACTGAAGGCCGAGGCGGCCTAGAAATCATCCGGACCTAAAGCACCGGCCACATCCGCACGATCGCAGCGAAGCGATCCCAGTCCTTGCGCGCCGAAGGCGTCCAGGCAGCCTCGGCAACGGCCGAAAGGCGCGGAAAAACCAGCCGGTTGAAATAGGCGCGTGACAGGAAGTTCTCCGTCCAGATGCAGGCCTGGATGCCGCGCATCTTCTGCCGCAGCACTTCCGGCAGTTCACCCTCGGCCTCGTAAGCATAGGTGTGTTCCGGCGGGCTGAAGCCCGCCCAGCTCGCGCCGGGTTCAGACCAGGCTTCGGCCTGCGCCATGTCGAGATAATAGGCCTGGCCCGGCGTCATCACCACCTCATAGCCTTCCTCAGCCAGCTCGATGCCGACGGCAGGCTTTTCCCAGGCCATCAGCAGCGTGCCGCCGGGCTCGACGCCGCCGCCATGCGAAACCTCGTTCCAGCCGGCGAGCTTCCTGCCGCGCTCCGACAGCAAGGCTTTGACGCGTTTCAGGAAATAGGATTGCAGCTCGGCGGTGCCGGCCAGTTTCTCCCGTTCCATCAGCGCCTTGCAGAGCGGCGAGGAAAGCCAGGCACCTCGCGCCACTTCGTCACCGCCGATATGAACATATTCGCCGGGAAACAGCGTCACCATCTCATCGAACACCTTGCCGAGGAATTCATAGGTGAAGTCCACCGCCGGGTTGAGGGCGTTGTTGGGATAACCCTGCACTGCGCGGTAGCTGTCCGGCGCCTCCTGCCCGTCGACGAGCGCGGGCAGCGAGAGCAGCGTCGCGGTGCTGTGGCCGGGAATATCGATTTCCGGCACCACCTCGATATGCAGCGAGGCGGCATGCGCAACGATCCGCCTGACATCGTCCTGCGTGTAATGGCCGGAGCGCGGTTCCGCCCCGTCGCCGAGCTGCGGCACCAGCACGTCATCGGGCCCGCGCCGGGCACCGATCTCCGTCAGGGCGGGATAGGCCTTGATCTCCAGCCGCCAGGCTTCGTCGTCGGTCAGATGCCAATGGAAGATGTTGAGCTTGTTCCAGGCGAGGATGTCGATCAGCCGCACGACGTCGGCCACCGGATAGAACTGCCTGGACACGTCAAGGTGGCAGCCGCGCCAGTCGTAACGGGGCTGGTCGGCGATCGCGCCGAAATTCGGAAATTTGAAGCTTTCGCGATCGGTGCGAGCACCATGCAGCAGTTGCGCCAGGCTGATCAGCCCATAGTGCCGCCCGGCGGCATCTGCACTCGACAGCACGATTTCATGCGAGGAGAAACGCAGTTCGTAAGCGAAGGCGGCGATCGACGATTCGGTAACGAAACGAATGGCTCGCCCGCCCTTGAGTGCACCGAGCGAAAACGGCGCGTTCTCGGCAGGATAGAGCCGCTGGTAAAGCGCCAGAACCAGGGAGAGCGCCTTGATCGCATCGGGCCGGCTCCTTTCGACGGGATAAAGAACATCAGGCAGATCTCCCGCCTTCAGCCCGAGCGCCAGCGGCCAGGGCAGCAGCGCATATGGCTCCTCGGCCCGGCCCGGCGGCAGAAGCGGCGGCGCCACGCCGCCATCCCGGCCTTCGAGCATGAGATCGCCGAAACCGACAGGAACATGGCCCCCGTCGCCAAGTGTCAGATAGGCCGATTTGATGCCTGAAGTCGCATGTTTCGGCTCTCTGGTCAGCCCCTCGATGGTGAACCGCCAGCGGCCGCCCGGCGACACGCTCAGGCCGTCGGGCGGCAGGAATTGGTGGAAATGCGCGATCTGTCGCTTCAGGCTGCCGCCATCGCAGACATGTTTGTCCGCAACGCGCGTCTCCGACGTATAGGCGAGCGAGAAGCCGGACAGCGGCTCGGTCGAAAGATTGAACAGCGTGAAGGTCAAGCGCCCAAAGCTGCCCTCGATCGGGCTCCAGCTTGCTTCCAGATGGTAATCGGCCATGGTCGTGCCCTGCCCGTTCGATGTGTGACCGGGATCGCGACTGGCCTCCCGGCTGCTTTCCCAGCTTAGCTTTTTTGAGGCGGCAATGGAATCGGCGCGCAGGTTCGGGCGGCGGCGGTGACAGCCCGTTGAGAGCAATTCCAGCAAAAGTGCGTCGCGGTTTTGCGTCCGGAATTGCGTTAAAACAAAGAGATAGAGCATCTCCGTGATTCGGAGAAAAACGGAAATGCTCTAGAGGCGAACTGTCAGGCCCCGCGGGTTCAGCAGCGGCGCGTTTTGATGGGGGCCCGCGACCGCGCAAAGGAAAACGGCGCGGCTTTCGCCGCGCCGCCCTCACTCTGCTGCCAACGCCGGCGGATGTCTGTCATCCGCCTCTTCCTGGATGGCGTCGGCATCCCTGCCTGGCTCATCCTTCGCCTTCGGCTCCCGGCCGAAGAAAAGAGCGTAACCGGCGGGCAGAACCAGAATGGTCAGCACGGTCGCAACCAGGATGCCGCCCATCATCGCGTAGGCGAGCGGACCCCAGAAGACGCCGCGCGAGATCGGGATCAGCGCCAGCACCGCGGTCAGCGCCGTCAGCATGATCGGCCGGAAACGCCGCACGGCCGCGCCGACGATCGCCTCCTGCCGGTGCATGCCGGCCTTGATATCCTGGTCGATCTGATCGACCAGGATGATCGAGTTGCGCATGATGATGCCGAGCAGCGCGATGACGCCGAGGATCGCCACGAAGCCGAAGGGGGCGCCGCTGATCAGCAAGGCCGCAGCCGCACCGATGATCCCGAGCGGTCCGGTGGCGAGCACCAGCATCGCCTTGCCGAAGTGCTGCAGCTGTATCATCAGCAGCACGATGATGACGGCGAGCATGATCGGCGCCTTGGCGGCGATCGACATCTGGCTTTCCGCCGCATCCTCGGCGCCGCCCTGGATCTCGACCTTGTAGCCGGCCGGCAGGCTGTCGCGCAGGTCCTTCATGTCGGCATACATCTTCATGACAACGTCGTTCGGCTGCACACCATCAGGCAGCGTCGCACGCACGGTGATCGTCGGCAGGCGGTTGCGCCGCCATTCGATGCCCTGCTCCATCACAGGCACGACCTTGGCGACCTGCGAGACCGGCACGAAGCCGCCGAAATCCGTCGGCACATAGACGGATTTGACCGCCGACAGCAGCGAACGGCTGGCATCCGGCTCGCGGGCGACGATCGAGACCGTCTCCTCGCCGTCGCGAAAATCGTCGAGTGCCGCACCCGACATGGCGGTCTGCAGCATCTGGCGCACGCGCTGCGAGGTGACGCCGAGCGCCCGGGCGCGGTCCTGGTCGATCACCAGCTTCATCGCCGGCACCTCTTCCAGCCAGTCGTCATGGATGGCGCCGAGCATCGGATTGGCCTGGAAGCGCGCCTTCACCTGATCGGCAATCGCCCTGACTTCCCCGCGGTCCGGTCCCATGACACGCATCTGCACCGGCCAGCCTGTGGGCGGGCCGAGGAAGAGGCGGTCGACCTTGCCGCGAATGTCGGGGAAGTCTTCGGAAAGGATCGTCCGCAGCTTGACGATCAGCCGTTCGCGCGCCGGTTCGTCATTGGCCATGACGAGCAGCTGGGCGAAGTTCGGATTGCGCAGCTGCTGGTCGAGCGGCAGGAAGAAACGCGGCGCGCCTTCACCGATATAGGTGGCGATGAACTTCTTGTCGGGGTCGTCCATCATCTTCGCTTCGAGCGCCTTTGCCTGGACCTCGACCTCCTTGATGCTGGTGCCCTCGGGCAGCCAGAGATCGACGAGGATTTCCGGCCGCGAGGATTGCGGGAAGAAATTCTGCGGAATGAACTGGAAGGCCCAGAGGCTGGTGACGAAGGTGCCGAGTGTCAGAAGCAGCACGATGACCCGGTGGCGCACCGCCCAGCCGACAGTGCCGCGCAGCCGGCGATAAAAACCGGTGTCGAAGGCATCGTGATGCTCGCCGGCGTGATGGCGCTGCTTGAGGATCATATAGCCGAGCCACGGCGTGAAGTAGACCGCGACGAACCACGAGGTGACAAGCGCGATGCCGACGACATAGAACAGCGAGCGCACATATTCGCCGGCTGTCGATGCGGCAAAGCCGACCGGAATGAAGCCGGCGGTGGTGATCAACGTGCCCGTCAGCATCGGGAAGGCGGTCGAGGAATAGGCGAAGCTTGCCGCCTCGATCTTGACCAGCCCCTCCTCCAGCTTCCGCTCCATCATCTCGACGACGATCATCGCATCGTCGACAAGCAGGCCGAGCGCGATGATCAATGCCCCCAGCGAGATGCGCTGCAGGTCGATGCCGAGTTCGTACATCAGTGCGAAGGTGGCGGCGAGCACCAGCGGAATGGCGATGGCGATGACCAGACCCGAGCGCCAGCCGATCGACAGGAACGAAACGACCAGCACGATGACCAAGGCTTCGCCGAGCGCATGCATGAATTCGCTGACCGCATCCGTCACCACGTCGGGCTGGTTGGCGATCTGATCGACGGCAACGCCGTAAGGCAGCGCCTCCTCGAAGCGCTGATAGGTCGCCTCCACACCCTTGCCGACATCGGTGACGTTGAAGCCCTTGGCCATGACGACGCCGACCTGGACGCTGTCGTGGCCGTTGAAGCGGTATTTGCGCTGATAGGGATCTTCGAGCCCGGAACTGACGGTGGCGATATCGCCGAGCCGCGTCACCTGGCCGCCGGCGCGCAGGCGCAGCTCGCGGATATCGACCGCCTTCTTCACGTCGCCTTCGACGGAGATGCGCACCGAACGCAGGCCGGTATCGACGGAGCCCGCCGCATCGACATTGTTCTGGCCCTTGATGGCGTTCTGCAGATCGAGGATCGTCAGGCCGCGTTCGGCGAGCGCCTTGGACGAGACGTCGATATAGATCTTCTCAGGCTGGTCGCCGATGATGACGGCCTTCTCGACGCCGGGCGTCGTCAGCAGCATGTCGCGCGCCTGGATCGCGAATTTCTTCAGCTCCGGATAGGAATAGCCGTCGCCGCTGATCGAATGCAGCGTGATGAACGTGTCGCCGAACTCGTCGTTGAAATAGGGGCCGAGCAGGCCCTGCGGCAGCTCGCTGGAGATGTCGCCGACCTTCTTGCGCACCTGGTAGAAAGCATCAGCCACATCCTTCGAATTCGTGTCGCCCTTGACCTGCAGGGTGATGATCGCGCTGCCCGCCCGCGTATAGGACTTGACCCAGTCGATATGCGGCGTTTCCTGCAGCTTGCGCTCGATCTTGTTGACGACCTGATCTTCCATTTCCTGGATGGAAGCACCTGGCCAGATCGCCTGAACGACCATGACACGGAAGGTGAATTCCGGGTCCTCGCGCTGGCCCATCCGCATCAGGCCGAGCACGCCGGTGATGATGATCAGCCCGAAGAGGAAGCGGGCGATGCTCGGATGCCCGATCGCCCAGCGCGACAGATTGAAGGGGCGCTTCTCGGTGGTGGTGGCGTCCATGGTCTTGTTCCCTATCCTATGGCGCGATCAACGGACCGTTTGGTCCGTGGCGGCCAGGGCCGACTGCTGGTCCGGCACCTTCACCTTCAGATTTTCGCTCATGAACTGCGTGCCGGCGGAAACGACGAGATCGCCGGTATCGAGGCCCTCGGTTACATGCACGCCGTCGCCGGTGAAATCGGCGACCTTGATATCGCGGCCATGCACGGTCGCCGTGTCGCGGTCGACGGTCCAGACCATCTGCTTGCCGTCTTTCTCGGCGAGTGCGCTGAGCGGAATCGAGACATAGCTGTTGCCGTTTCTGACATCGGCCTCGATCGTCGCCGTCATGCCGAGCAGCACCTGCGGATCGTTTGGCAGGCTCACCCGAACCGCAAAGGTGCGCGACTGCTGGTCGGCGCTGCCGGAAACCTCACGCACCTTGCCGTCGAGCACCAGCCTGTCGTCGGCCCAGAAGCTGGCCTTGACTGTCTTGCCCGGCTTGAATTCGGCAATGTCGTTTTCCGGAACCGCGATCTGCACTTCCTTCTCACCGTCGACGGCAACGGCGACGACTGCGGTGCCCGACGCAACGACCTGGCCGACATCGGCATTGATCGTCGTGACAATCCCGTTGTAATCGGCCTTCAGCTCCGCATAACTCACCTGGTTCTTCGCCTGATCCAGCGCCGAGGCGGCGGCATCGCGGCTTGAAACGGCCTGATCGTAACTGAGCGACGCCTGCTCGAGCTGGGATTTTGGCGAAACGTTCTTGTCGAAGAGCTGCTGATTGCGCTTGTTGACGAGATCGGCGGTTTCGACGCCTTTTTCAGCGGCTGCGAGATTGGCTTCCGCCGTCTTGACCGCCAGCTGGTAATCGGTGGCATCCATCCGAGCGAGCACGTCGCCCGGCTTCACCTTGTCGCCGATATCGACGAGGCGTTCGGTGATCTTGCCCGCGACGCGAAAGCCAAGGTTCATCTCCGTGCGCGCCTTGACCGAGCCGGAATAGTCGAGCTTGCGCGTATCGCCGGCCTTGGCGATCTCGACGACCTTCACCGGCCGGATGACTTGTTTGACCTCAGCCTTCTCTTCCGAGCAGGCGGAAAGACCGATGACGCCGACGAGCACGAGGCTGGCGACGGACGGCATGCGGTGGCTGAGGGTCTTGAGCGAAAACATCTTCCGCACTCCTGGATCGTTTCGGGGGGTCCGACGGCGGCTGCCGTCCATTATTTCTTCAGCGCCCTGATGACGTAGTCGATCAGTTCGTCGACGCTTGCGCGGTTGGTTTTGGCAAGGCATTGCGCCACCATTTGCGGATGGCAGAGATTGATCGTCGCCGCGCCGAAGCAGCGCGAGGCAATGACCGGGTCCTGCTCGGCGAACTCGCCGGCGGCAATGCCTTCGGCGATGATTTCGGCAATGAGATCATGGACGCGGTCGATATGTTTTTCGATGACGTGCCAGTCGCGCTCGATCGCAACGATGATCATCTCATGCACCTTCATCTCATCGAGCATCAGATCCAGCGTCAATTGATGCTGGGTCTCGACATAGCGGCGCAGCCGTTCGCTGGCGCTGAGCGGCTGATGGCGGATGTCGTAGGCAATTTGATAAGCGGTGGCGAGCATGCGTCCGCAGAGCGCCTGGTGGATTTCCACCTTGGAGGCGAAGAAACGATAAATATTGGCGGGCGACATGCCGAGATCGCGGGCGATATCGGCCACCGTCGTCTTGCTGTAACCATAGTGCCGAAACAGCCGCTCGGCCGCATCGAGAATGCGTGTGACATTCTCCTGTCGGGTGATGTCGAGCGTGTTTTCCGCAATCTCGTCCATGACTTTCGATGCCTCGAATTACGACTGACGAATTTTGAATTTCGTCAGTCGTAAAATATCAGCCGTCATTTGTCAATCCCGCCGCGCAACGCTACGCTCGAACGTATGGAGTTCGGTCGCTTGCTGTGGAAGACCTTGTGGAGCAAGTGGAGGATGAGGATCGAGCGCAATTGAAAAGTGCCGCGACGCGAGACGCGCGCGGCACCTCGTCGGCGGCAGCCGGAAATCAGCCGAGCTTGACGTCGAGCGTGATCGGAACGGAGGCGAGCGCCTTGGAAACCGGGCAGCCGGCCTTCGCCTTGTTGGCGAGTTCGGTGAAGGTCGCCTCATCGGCCCCGGGGATACGGCCGGAGAGCGAAAGATGGATGGCGGTGATGGCAAAGCCGCCCTCGACGCTTTCAAGCGTCACCTTGGCGGAGGTTTCCATGTACTCCGCCGTAAAGCCGGCTTCGCCGAGGATCAACGACAGCGCCATGGTGAAGCAGCCGGCATGAGCGGCACCGATCAGCTCTTCCGGGTTGGTGCCGGGAATGCCCTCGAAGCGGCTGGCAAAGCCGTAGGGATAGTCTTTCAGGGCGCCGCTCTGCGTCGAGATCAGGCCTTTGCCGTCCTTGAGACCACCGGTCCAATGGGCCGAAGCCGTACGATTGATTTGCATGCCATCCTCCTGTTTTCGATTGTGTCTTCAGGAGCGGCAGGGCGCCGCTCCAAGCCTGCGGGAGATCAGATTGCCCCCAATGAGCAATATAATGCTCTATCTTCAGAAGACGACAGGCTTGTAAAAAAGCGCCTCAGACTGGATGCTGCAATACGCTAAGACCACCGTCGATCGTCAGGCAGGTGGCATTCATGAACGGGCACTCGTCCGAAATCATGAAGACGGCCGCCATGGCGATCTCTTCCGGCGTCGCGATGCGCCCGCCTGGATGCAGCCGCATCGTTTCGGCCTTTGCCGCTTCCGGATCGGGGAAGCCGTTCCAATAATCGATCACCTTCTGCGTCGAGACATAGCCCGGCGCCAGCGCGTTCACCCGGATATTGCGGGCCGCATATTCGAGACCCAGGGATTTCGTCATCCCGAGCAGCGCGTGTTTTGCCAGCGGATAGGGAAACGTGTGCGGGATGATGGTGAAGGCATGCGTCGAGGCGATGTTGAGGATGACGCCGCCACCCTGTCGGATCAGACCCGGCAGCACCGCCTTGCAGCAGTTCCATGCACCCTTGAGATTGATCTCGAAGCAGCGGTTCCATTCCTCGTCCGTCGTCTCGAGCGGCTCGGCGAAAACATTCACCCCCGCATTGTTGACCAGCGCGTTCAGCTGTCCGATCTCTTCATTCGCCTGGGCCACCAACGTCGTGATCGTTCCGGCATCGGTAATATCGGCCGGCAGATAACCAAGCCGGCCGCCGCTGCTCTCAAGCTCTTTCGCCGTTTTCGCCAGCAGCGCGGCGTCGCGATCCACGAGAAAGACGGCGGCATCCTCCCGCATGAAAGCCTTTGCGATCGCAAGACCGATACCCTGCGCGGCACCTGTGATCAGGATGTTCTTGCCCTGCAGGCGGCTGCCCATCTATCTCACCTCCGATTGAACCGGCAGCGCCGACATCAGCATCGTCACCGTGCCGGCAAGGGCCTCCCCCGGCGCAAGCGGCCTGAGCCCACCGAAATCGGGCAGGTGGTGGCCGTTCGGCAGATGGCTCATCGGCTCGAGACAGAAGAAGTCGCTCCGGTTGGTCGGCATATAGAGCATGAAGCGGTCGAGTGCCCCATCGGCTTTCAGCGCCGCCCGAATTCCAAGCTCCGGCCAGGCGATAACAGCCCGCCCATTCCAGCCCTCGAAGGCATTGTTCATCCATTTCTGCGGTAACAGCTTGCCGGACTTGAAATCGACATCATCAGGCACAGGGCCGGGCATATCGGGAAGATGATCGGGCCGCTCGTTCCAGTAGCGATCGGCCGCTATCGTCAGTCGCGTCTTTGGCGTCCGCGCAAAGAAGGGATGCTGACCGAGCCCGAAGGGAAGAGCGGTTTCGCCGCGGTTTTCCACCGACAGGGTCAGCACCAGCGCATCGCCGGCGAGACGGATCTCCTGCCGGGTCCGATAGGCATAGGGTGAAACCTTGTCGGCGCTCCGGGAAAAGGAGAACTGCGCATGCTCCACGCTGGAGTCTTCAAGCTGCCAGAGGTTGAGCCAGCCGTCGCCGTGCCGATAGAGCGGATCGGACGTGTTCGGCTGGAAGGCATAGTCGCGTCCGGCATAGGACATGGCGTTGCCTTCCACGCGGTTGCCGAACGGCACCATCGCAAAATTCGCCATCGCACCATCCGGCCCGCCGGCGGCGACGAGAAAGGGTATCGTTCGATACGTCGCGGCGGTAACCGCTGCACCCCGACGGCTGACCCGGACGGCGAGATCACCGTGCCTGAGTTCGATGTCGCTCCCGCTTTGTCCTTCACTCATCCACGCCGTCCCGCAGCCGAAGACCTCAAATTGTCGAGCAGCACCGCGATCAGCAGGATCAGCCCGCGCACGACATACTGGTAGAATGCCTGGATATTCGCCGGATTCATAACGTTTTCGGCAATACCCATGATCAGCACCCCGACGATGACGCCGCTCATGACAGCTCGGCCGCCGGCCAGCGAGACACCGCCGAGGACGCAGGCCGAGATCACCGAGAATTCAAGGTCCTGCAGCCCAAAGATCCAGATCCGCAGTTGACGACGTTGATAGGATTATTGCCGAGGCGCCGGGAGGAAGCGTCGCAAAACGGATCGAATTCGGATAATGAGGTTCGATTGCTTCGCGCCGGAGTTAAAGCGGAGAGGTGAGTTGAAAAACGATCGAGCGACAGGACGAGGCCTAAAAGGCAATCGGCAGAACGAAATGACGGATCACCATAATTCTGCGGACATGCCGCCGATCGCAAACTCGGGAAGAGACTGAAAGACAGCGATGAAGATCACCAAACTCACCACCTATATCGTTCCGCCGCGCTGGCTGTTCTTGAAGGTCGAGACCGACGAGGGCATCGTCGGCTGGGGCGAACCGGTCGTTGAAGGCCGCGCGCTCACTGTTCAGGCCGCCGTCCATGAGCTGGAAGACTATCTGATCGGCAAGGATCCCTTCCTGATCGAGGACCACTGGACCGTGATGTATCGCGGCGGCTTCTATCGCGGCGGCGCCGTCCATATGAGCGCGATCTCGGGCATTGACCAGGCGCTATGGGACATCAAGGGCAAGGCGCTCGGCCAGCCGATCCATTCGCTGCTCGGCGGCCAGCTCCGTGATCGCATCAAGGTCTATTCCTGGATCGGCGGCGACCGCCCCTCGGATGTCGCCAACAATGCCAGGGAGGTGGTTGCCCGCGGTTTCAAGGCGATCAAGCTCAATGGCTGCGAGGAGATGCAGATCGTCGACACCAACGAGAAGGTGGAGAAGGCGGTCGAGACTATCGCCGCCATCCGCGAGGCGATCGGCCCGCATATCGGCATCGGCGTCGATTTCCACGGCCGTGTGCACAAGCCGATGGCCAAGGTTCTCGCCAAGGAGCTCGACCCCTACAAGCTGATGTTCATCGAGGAGCCGGTGCTTTCGGAAAACAAGGAAGCGCTGCGCGATATCGTCAACCATACCTCGACACCGATCGCGCTCGGCGAAAGGCTGTTTTCGCGCTGGGACTTCAAGCAGGTTCTGTCCGACGGCTATGTCGACATCATCCAGCCCGACCTATCCCATGCCGGCGGCATCACCGAATGCCGCAAGATCGCGGCGATGGCCGAAGCTTACGACGTGGCACTGGCGCCGCATTGCCCGCTCGGCCCGATTGCGCTCGCCGCCTGCCTGCAGGTCGACGCCGTCAGCTACAACGCTTTCATCCAGGAACAGAGCCTCGGCATCCATTATAACAAGGGCAACGACATTCTCGACTACATCGCCAACAAGGAGGTGTTCCATTATGCCGATGGTTTCGTCTCGATCCCTCAAGGGCCCGGCCTCGGCATCGAGGTCGACGAAGCCTATGTCATCGAACGCGCCAAGGAGGGCCATCGCTGGCGCAACCCGATCTGGCGGCACGCCGACGGCAGCTTCGCCGAATGGTAGGAGTGGAGGGCCGCGCAAGCGGCCCTTTTTCATTGGCCCTGTAGGATATCGCGTATCTCTTGCGTCATAATGGAAGCTCAAAGAGGAGATTTCATGATGGCCAGAGCTATCGCAATCATCGTCGCCCGCATCATCTTCAGTTTCATCTTCTTCATGGCCGCCGGCTTCAAATTCGCCGATATCGGCGCAACAGTGGGCTACATTACCGCCGCCGGCTTTCCGATGGCGACATTCCTGGCCTGGGTTGCCGCCTTCTTCGAGATCGCACTGGCGCTCGCCTTCATATCGGGGGCCTTCTTCACGGAGGCCAGCCTGCTTGCAGGCATCTATGTGATCTTCCTGGCTTTTGCCTTCCACGGCCCATCCCATTGGCAACAGAACCAAGCCGAGTTCGGCTTCTTCGTCGATCACTTCACCTTCCTCGCCGGCCTGCTCTTTGCCGCGGTTCACGGGCCGGAGAAATGGGCGTTGAGGCACAGCCTCCTCAGATAGATCAAACGACCCGCTCCCGTTGCGGAACCAACAGCCATGCCGAACATTGGCCTACCGGCAAACGGCAAGGAGAGCCCGCTCATGGAGCTGAAGGGAAAGATCGCATTGGTCACAGGCGCTGGTTCCGGCATCGGCAAAGCGGCTGCATTGCGGCTCGCCGCCGAGGGAGCAAGGGTAGCGGTATTGAGCCGCACCGCCGAAGAGGTCGAGAAAACCTGCACCGAGATCAAGGCCGCCGGCGGCCAGTCCCTCGCGCTGGTCGCCGATACCAGCGATGAAGCGCAAATGCGGAGCGCGGTGACGCAGCTGATCAACAGTTTCGACGGCCTCGACATCGTTGTCGCCAATGCCGGGATCAACGGCGTCTGGGCGCCGATCGACGATTTGAAACCGGATGAATGGGACAAGACCATCGCCGTCAATCTGCGCGGCACCTATCTGACCCTGCATCTGACGGTTCCGCATCTGAAGCGCCGCGGCGGTTCGATCGTCGTCGTCTCGTCCATCAACGGCACCCGTACCTTCACCACGCCGGGCGCCACCGCCTACACGGCAACCAAAGCCGGCCAGGTCGCCATGGTCCAGCAACTCGCCCTCGAACTCGGGCGCCATGGCATCCGCGTCAATGCCGTCTGCCCCGGCGAGATCGACACCAATATCGGCGAGAATACCAACAGCCGCCACCGTGAGGAGACGGAGGTTCCGGTCATCTGGCCTGAAGGAGATATCCCGATCGCCGGCGGCAGGGCAGGCAAGAGCGAGGATGTCGCCGAAACCATCCTGTTCCTCGCCTCCGAGCGCGCCCGACACATCACCGGTACGCCGATCTGGATCGACGGCGGCCAGGGTCTGCTGCGATAGCCCTTCCTGATTCTGCTACGGTCAGCCGTTCAGCCGGGCGCTTTCCAGCGTGTAGAGCTGCTGGGCGCGCTGCACGCCGCGCAATGCGTAGCGCCCGATGCAGGCGAGTGTCGCGCGCTCCTCCTCCGGGATCGCCGAGGCGAAATCGGAGGACATCAAAACGTTGAGATCGACCGAGCGGCAGATCGAGGCGATGCGGCTGACCTCGTTGACGGCAGGGCCAATGACGGTGAAGTCCAGCCGGTCCTGGCTGCCGATATTGCCGTAGAAGACGTCGCCGATATGCAGGCCGATATAGACGTCGGTCACGGCCCGGCCGGCGGCCCGGCGTTCACCGTTCAACGTGCGGAGCTTTTCCCGCAGAAGGAATTCGGCGCGTAGCGCCGCGGAACACGCCTCCGCCGGAACCTCGCCCTTGAAGATCGCCAGCACGCCGTCGCCGATCAGCTTCAGCACGTCGCCGCCGGATGCGTGGATCGCCGTGATCACAGCCTCGCTGTAGTCGTTGAGCAGCGGGATGATCTCCTCCGGCGGCACGCTGTCGGAGATCTTGGTGTAATTCAGCAGATCGGAAAACCAGAGTGCCGCGGAAATCCGCTCCGACTTGCCGCGGCTGATCTTGCCTTCCATCACCTGCCGCGCGGCGTCCTCGCCGAGATAGACCTCGGCGATGGTGCGGGCAATACGCCCAAGCGCGGTGCATTTGATCGCCAGCCCCAGCACTGGCACCAGCTTGCGCAGGATGGCAAGGTCGTGATCGGAAAAGCCCTCGGGATGTTTCGTCGCGAAATGCGAGAAGAAGCAATCCATTTCACCGATCGTGCCAGCCTCGCTGAAACGATGCATCATCGCCACGAAATCGGTATGACCGGCTTCAGCGATCGTATCGAGCAGGCTGAAATCGATCGGATCGCCAAAGCCGAGGCGTCGGCGTATCTCCCGTTCATCCTTAGACCAAAGATAATAGAAGGCCGAACGCTGCCAGTTCGACGCCGCCTCCCCAGAGCTCGTCGAACCATATTCGAACTCCGTCTGGATCTCCTCCACGCTGTCCCAGCGGAAGGCACGACCCTCGTGCACCGGATGCAGCGTATCCATCAGCGCCAGACCGCGGTCGAGCGGCAGGCCGGCATTGCGGCAGGCCGCGCAGAAACCGGTCATGAGCTCGGCTTCGGAAACACCTTTCAGTCCCTGCTCGGTCACCCAGGCTGCAATCGTGCTGACGTCGCTGTAATCCATGGCGCTCACCTTCACTCGTGCTTAGTCTGAGCAGTAGCCCGAATTCGGCCCGGAAGGAAAGTCAATTGGCTCAATCGCTCGCGGGCATATTGTAGGGCGTGATGACTTCGACTGAGGAAAGCGAGGCCGGCACCGCCCGCCCCGATGCTTGTGCCCGGCTCATGATCGCCCGGAAGGCCGAGCGCGCATCGGTTCTGAGATCGTGATGCAGCACGAAGCCGATCCGGCGCGCCGCAAGCAGGGCACGATTATCTGCATCGAGATCATGGGCGACGAAGACGCCGACGGCACGTTTGGCCGCATCGAAGGCCGCAAGCACCGCCCGGTTGCCGCCGCCGATCGAATAGACCGCGTTGATGGCCGGATCGGCGGCAAGCGCTGCCGACGCAAGCGTTCCCGTCGCGGCATCCGTGCCGTGCCCCTCGCTGATTTCGGTGATGCCGATGTTGGGATACTGAGCGCGAATGCTGCGGCGAAAGCCGATTTCGCGCTCCTCCTCGCCGCGGAACCGGCCGCTCGACAACGTCACCAGCACCTTGCCGCCATGGTCCCCAAGGAATTCGCCGATCAGATAGGCCGCGGTCTCTCCGGCCGCCCGGTTGTCGGCGCCGGCATAGGCGATGCGCGCCGAATTCGGCAGGTCGGTCACCAGCGTCACCACGGGAATGCCGGCCGCATCCGCCCGCGCAACCGCCGCCGCCACCTCGGCAACGTCAGGCGCCTTGAGCACGATGCCGTGCGTGCCGCGCAGCCGGATGCGATCGAGAAGCTGCACCAGTTCGGCGGGCTTCATCACCTCGGCGAAATGAAACCGGCAGCGGAAGATCCCGGGCAGGAAGGTCGCCATCTCAGCCTCGAAGGCGGCGCGCACCGCGTCGCTGAAACGCTGTGGCGTCTCCATGACGATATCGATCGCCAGCACCCGCCCGCTGCCCATCGCCCCCGCCTGCTGCTTCTCCAGCTCCGCGATTGCCGCCTTCACCCGCATCTCGGTTTGCCGGCGCACGCCCGGCCTGCCGTTCAGCACCCGGTCGACGGTCGCGGTGCTGAGCCCCGCCTGGAAGGCGATGTCCTTGACGAGAAAGAGATGTGCCATGGGGCTCGATCTGATGGTTTTTTGATGGTTTCCTGATCTATATCACTCGGCATCGCGGCGTATAGTGCCTCCATCGGAATGAGGGAGGAGCCCGCCATGAAAACCGACAACTGGCAGAAACTGCGTGCCGACCGCGTCTGGCTGAGCGAAGAGGCCTGCGATCTCGACGATTTCCGCAGGCTTGCGGAAAAAACGACTGTGCTTGCCGATTATCCCTCGGCGTCTGCGGTCGAAAAAAACGTGCTGATCTATGACAGCCGTAAGGTGATGGCGGCGGCCGCAACCCCGGAAGGCCGGCGCGCCGTGCTGGCGGAAATCTGCGAAGCCTTCGGCGAAGGTCCCGGTGTCGTCGTCTTCAAGCACGCTTACGAAGACCCCCGCACCATCGATCGCGCCAGCGCGATCTTCGACGCGATCATCGAGGAACAGCACCGCACCGCGACCGGCGGCGGCGATCACTTCGCCAAGCCTGGCGCCAACGACCGCATCTGGAATTCGCTGGAGAAGCATTGTCTCGCCGATCCGGCAAATTTCGCCGAATATTACGGCAACGCCATTATCGCGCTGGCCAGCGAAGCTTGGCTCGGTCCGAGCTACCAGATGACGGCGCAGGTCAACCGCGTCAATCCGGGCGGCGCGGCGCAGTCGGCCCACCGCGATTACCATCTCGGCTTCCAATCGTCAGAGGTGATCGAACAGTTCCCGGCGCATGTGCACCGGCTCTCGCCGGTGCTGACGCTCCAGGGCGCGGTCGCCCATTGCGACATGCCGCTCGAAAGCGGCCCGACACTCTTCCTGCCGCACAGCCAGACCTATGTGCCTGGCTATCTCGCGCTGAAACGGCAGGAGTTCCGGGATTATTTCGAGAAGAACCATGTCCAGCTGCCGCTCGAAAAAGGCGACGTCGTCTTTTTCAATCCCGCCCTCTTCCATGCCGCCGGCACCAACCGCTCGGCCGGCATCAAGCGTGTCGCCAACCTCCTGCAAGTCTCCTCCGCCTTCGGCCGGGCGATGGAAACCGTCAACCGCGAGAAGATGAGCGCCAGATTGTTTCCCGCACTAAAGACGTTGCGGGGCAGGCTCTCACCAGCCGAAATCGCCAACGCCGTCGCCGCCTGCGCCGAAGGTTATTCGTTCCCGACCAATCTCGACCGTGACCCGCCGCTCGGCGGACTGGCGCCGAAGACCCAGGCGCAACTGATTCACGAGGCGCTGAAGGAAGGCTGGAGCGACGAGGCCTTTACGGCAGCACTTGCGGAGCAGGCGCAGAAGAAGCTGAGCTGATTGGTAGCGTAAGTCTTCTCGTATCCGCACTGACACAAGCCTCCCGCACCCGCGGGAGGCCATTCGCACATCACCAAGGAGGAACCACATGAGCACAGACCACAGCCGCCTCGACGGCAAGATCGCCATCGTCACCGGCGGCACGCAAGGATTGGGTGCCACCATCGCCCGTCTCTTCGCCGAGCGCGGCGCAAAGGGCATCGTCATCTGCGGCCGCAACGAAGCCAAGGGTAAGGCAAAGGCCGCGGAGATTTCGGACGTGACCGGCGCCAGGGTCGTTTATGTGAAGGCCGACCTCGGCAAGGTCGAGGAGGCGCAGAATGTCGTGCGCGCCTGCGACGAGGTCTTCGGCCGTGTCGACGCGCTGGTCAATGCCGCCGCCATCACCGATCGCGGCACCATTCTCGACACCAGCCCGGAGCTCTTCGACGCCATGTTCGCCGTCAATGTGCGCGCGCCGTTTTTCCTGATGCAGGAGGCGGTAAAGGTCATGCGCCGCGAAAAGATCGAGGGTACCATCGTCAACATCGGCTCGATGTCGGCCAAAGCAGGTCAGCCCTTCATCGCCGCCTATTGCGCCTCCAAAGGCGCGTTGGAAACGCTGACGAAGAACACCGCTTATGCGCTCCTGCGCAACCGCATCCGCGTCAATGGCCTTAACATCGGCTGGATGGCCTCCGAAGGTGAGGATCGCATCCAGCGCGAATATCACCATGCACCCGCCGACTGGCTGGAGAAGGCGGCGGCAAGTCAGCCCTTCGGCCGCCTCGTCGATCCGCACGAAGTGGCGCGCGCCTGCGCTTACCTGTCGTCTTCCGAATCCGGCCTGATGACCGGCTCGGTCATCTGCTTCGACCAGTCGATCTGGGGCGCTTACGACGGCTCGCCGCATCCGGACGCCGCCCTCTGACGAAACCGGAGCCCGGCATTTCCATTGCCGGGCTCTGGCACCTCTCAGGAATTATCGCTAGGAAAAGAACGGCAGCATTCAGGGAGGAAACTGGCATGGGCGACAATCCGATTTATGAGATCCGCGACGAACGCTTCGGTGCAATGATCATCGGCAGCGCCGGCCTCGAGGAGCTTCATTCCGGCTGCCGCTGGACGGAAGGTCCGGTGTGGTTTTCCGATCTGAACTGCCTTCTCTGGAGCGATATCCCGAATGAACGCATGATGCGCTGGACGCCCGATGGGACGGTCTCCGTCTTCCGCTCGCCCTCCAACTACGTCAACGGCAATACCCGTGACCGGCAAGGTCGGCTGGTCTCCTGCGAACATGGCGGCCGCCGCGTCACCCGCACCGAGACGGACGGCACGATCACCGTTCTCGCCGACAGCTACCAGGGCAAGCGGCTGAACTCGCCGAACGACGTCGTTGTGCACTCCGACGGCGGAGTCTGGTTCACCGATCCGACTTACGGCATCCTGTCGGATTACGAGGGCCATAAGGCCGAGCCCGAGCAGCCCAAGCGCAACGTCTACCGGATCGATCCGGCAAGCGGCGCGATCGACGCCGTCGTCGAAGATTTCATCCAGCCGAACGGCCTTGCCTTCTCGCCCGATGAGACGAAGCTTTATATTGCCGATTCCGGCTCCGCAAAACACGACGTGCCGCGCCATATCCGCGTTTTCGACGTCATCAACGGCAGGGCGCTTGCCAACAGCCGCTATTTCTGCAGCCTCGATGTCGGCCATCCCGATGGGTTCCGCTTCGATATCGCCGGCAATCTCTGGACGAGTGCCTCCGACGGCGTGCACTGCTTTTCGCCCGAGGGAACCTTGCTCGGCAAGATCAGGGTGCCGCAGACGGTGTCCAACCTCACCTTCGGCGGCCCCAAGAAAAACCGGCTCTTCATCACCGCAACGCGTTCGGTCTATTCGATTTATATCAAGACGACCGGCGCACAATATCCATAGATCAGGCCTTCGGTCTATCGGGGCGGCCGTGCAGCGGCTCGGCCCGATGCCAGTTTTCCAGGATGCGGCCATCGGTGTGTTTCTGCCGCGCCCAGCGGACGCCGTTCGAGATCACCTTATGCACGGTCTTGTCGTGATAGATCGGGTAGGTCTCGTGGCCGGGGCTGAAGAAGAAGATCCGCCCGCGCCCGCGCTGGAAGGTGCAGCCGCTGCGGAACACCTCGCCGCCGGAATACCAGGAGATGAAGACAAGCTCGTCCGGCTGCGGAATGTCGAAGGGCTCGCCGTACATTTCCGAGGCATTGACCTCGAAATAGGGCGGCAGTCCCTCGGCGATCGGATGCGAAGGGTTGACCACCCAGACGCGTTCAAGATCGCCGTCCGGCGTCTCTCGCCAGGAGAGGTTGGCATTGGTGCCCATCAGCCGGCGGAAGAGCTTGGAGTGATGGCCGGAATGCAGCATCAGCAGACCCATGCCCTTCAGTACGCGCTGCTGCACGCGGTCGATCAGCCCGTCGCTGACCTCCTCATGCGCCATATGTCCCCACCAGAGCAGCACGTCGGTATCATCGAGCACGCTGTCCGGCAGGCCTTCATCGGGATCATCCAGCGTGCCGCGGCGGATTTCGAAATCCGGATGGGCGATGCCTGACGCGATCGCTCCGTCGATACGATCAGGATAGATCTCCTGAACCTCCTTATGGAGCTGCTCGTGGCGTCCCTCGTTCCAGATGGTGACCTTGATTGTCATGGCATTCCTCGATGTCTAGGCTTTGATGTTTCAGGCGAAATTGTCAGGCGGTTGCCGGACGGATCACCCGGCCGGCGGAATCGAACAGATGGCAGGCGGCGGGATCGGCCGTCAGCGCCACGCGGTCACCCGGGCGCACGGCGATATCGCCCTCGGCGCGCACGACGATCGGCTGCTGCTGCGAGCCGACGGTCAGGTAGGTCTCGACGCCGAGGCGCTCGACGATGACGACTTCGGCCGTAAAGTGGTCCTGGCCCGCGGCGGCGATCTTCAGATGCTCCGGCCGGATGCCGAGCTTGGCATCGCCCTGCGGCATCGCGCCGTTGGCATCGGCGAGATCAAGCGAAAGCCCGATCGGGCTGTTGAGATGCACCTTGCCGGCCGCCGGCCGCGTTATAGTGACGGGAATGACGTTCATCTTCGGCGAGCCGATGAAGGTCGCGACGAATTCGTTGTCCGGCTCATGATAGAGCGACATCGGCGCACCCTCCTGCGCCACCACACCCTTGTTCAGCACGACGATGCGGTCGGCCATCGTCATCGCTTCCACCTGGTCGTGAGTGACGTAGACGACCGTCGCCTTCAGCTCGCGGTGCAGGCGTTGCAGCTCAGCGCGCATCTGCACGCGCAGCGCCGAATCGAGGTTCGACAGCGGCTCGTCGAACAGGATCAGCGCCGGCTTCTTGATGATGGCGCGGCCAATCGCGACGCGCTGGCGCTGGCCGCCGGAAAGAGCGGCCGGGCGGCGGTCGAGATAGTCGGTGAGCTGCAGGATCTCGGCGACAGCTTCGACCTGCCGGCGGATTTCCGCCTCCGGCACTTTCTTCAGGCTGAGCGAGAAACCGATATTTTCGGCAACGCTCATATGCGGATAGAGCGCATAGGACTGGAACACCATGGCGATGCCACGTTTGTCCGGCGGCACATCGTTGATGCGCTTGCCGTTGAGGATGAGGTCGCCCTCGTCGATGCCTTCGAGGCCGGCGATCATCCGCAGCAGCGTCGACTTGCCGCAGCCGGACGGGCCGACGAAGACCGCGAATTCGCCGTCTTCGACGGTGATGTCGACGCCCTTGATGACCTCGAGCGCACCGTAGAACTTGCGAACGTTTCTGAGATTGATCATCTGTTTCTCTTTCTTGATCTCAGCCCTTCACGCCGCCCGAGAATGTCTGGACGAGGAAGCGCCGCGCAAAGCCGAAAGCGACGACGGCAGGCAGCAGGTAGATGAAGGCCAGCGCTGTCAGCAGGCCGTAATCGATCTCGTTGATGCGCAGGAAGGCGCGGAAGAGACCGAGCGGCAGCGTCTGCAGCTCCGGTGACGACAGGAAGATCAGTGGCAGGAGAAAGTCACCCCAGGCCGACATGAACGCGAAGAGCCCGGCGGCCGCAAGCCCCGGCAGCGCCAGCGGTATCAGCACCCGGCGGATGCGCTGGATGAGTGTCGCCCCATCCATCAGCGCCGCCTCCTCGTAGTCCCGCGGCAGCCCATCGAAGAAGGTCTTCATGATCCAGAGCGCCAGCGGCAATTGCATCGTCGCCAGCACCAGGATTAGCCCAAGATAACCGTCGATGAAGCCGGTCCAGCGCATGATGTCGCGGGCATAGCTGCCGAAGATCGGCCTGAGCACCGCCGCCTCCGCATTGTTCAGCGTCAGCAGGAACTTGTAGAGCGGCACGACCAGCGCCGTCGGCGGCAGCACCCGGATGAGCAGGATCGCGTAGAGGAAGGGCAGCTTCCACCAGGCCCGGGTGCGCGACAGCGCATAACCACCAAGCCCGGAAAGCACCATGACGAGCAGCGTGGCGCCGCCGACCACGAAAAGCGAGTTGAACAGCCACTTCGCCCCGTCCTCCTTGGTGAAGACCCTGATGTAATTGGCGAAAGTCCACTGCTCCGGCCAGTGCAGGAAGAGCTGCGCATTGCCGTCGAACGAGGCGAGCAGCACCCAGAAGAAAGGCACGGCGCAGAAGATCGAAATCAGCGACAGCGTCGCATAGGCGATGAGGTCGGAGCGCACCTTGTTTGCGGTCTCGCTCGGGGAAACGACGGCCATGTCAGACCTCCACCTTCATCGCTCGGACATAGGCGATGCCCAACATCAGCGAGATGACGAGTGCGACGACGGCGACCGCAGCACCATAGCCCAGCTGGAACGCCGTGAAGGACTGGTTGTAGATATAGATGCTGACCACCTCGGTCGCCCCGCCCGGCCCGCCACGCGTCAGCGCATAGACGAGGCCGAACACGGCGATGGTGGAGACGGCCGAGATCAACATATAGAGCAGGATCGTCGGCATCATCAGCGGCAGGGTGATGCGGCGGAACATCTGCGATGGAGTGGCGCCGTCCATGCGCGCTGCCTCATAAATCTCCGCCGGAATGGTACTGAGGCCGGCCGTCAACAGGATCATCGCCGTGGCGATGCCGCGCCAGGTGTTGACGACAATGATCATCGACAGCGGGAAGACCTGCAGCCAGTCGGCCGGCGTGATGCCGAAGAAGCTGACGATGCGGCTGAGTGTGGCATTGTCGCCACCCGCCAGCATCGATATCCACATGAAACCGGCGACGACTTCAGGGGCTGCGTTCGGCAACAGGATGATCGACGAGAACACCCGCCGAAAGCGGATCGGGCGGCGCAGCGCAATTGCCGAGATCAGGCCGAGCACGAACTGGCCGATCACCGCCGAACCGATGACGAAAACGAAGGTGACGAACAGCGAATTCCAGAACTTCGCGTCGTTGAAGAGCCTGACATAGTTCCTGAAGCCAACGAAGCGGGGCCGAAGGGCCGCCGCCCCGGTCAGCGCCTCGTTGGTGAAGCTCAGATAGATGGAATAGAGGGCCGGATAGATGACGAAGGCCAGAAGCAACACCAGCGAGGGCAGCAGGATCAGCAGCCATTGCCGCTCGGCGCGCTTTTCATGAGAGTTTCGGGCCATGGAAGCTCACAACCTTATCGGCTTATCGAATGAAAGCGGGAAGACGCGGGCGATGGTGCCGCGTCCCCGTCCTGGCGGAAGAGCGGGTGTCGGCGCTTACTTGACCATGTCGTCGCCGAGCGTTTCCTTGACATAGTCGACGAGGATCTTCTGGGCGCCGGCGGCATCGGTTTCCTTGCGCAGCAGCGCTTCGGTGGCCCGCGCCACACCTTCCGAAACCGTGCCGAAACCGGAGGCCTGTTTCAGGAACACGCCGTTTCCGGCCGCTGCATGGATCGGAACCAGTTCCGTTAGCTTCTGGAAGTCAGCATTGTCAGCCGCATCCTTGCTGGCCGGGATGTTGCCAATGCGGGCGGCGTAGGAAACCTGTGTCTCGATCGAGCCGATCTCCATCAGCGCCTTGATCGCCAGCTCGGTATTGGCCGACTTGGAATTGACCGCCCACGGTGCGGCGAGGTTGGCCAGCACATACTGGCCGCTGCTCTGACCCGGAACGGTCCAGGTGCCGACCACCTTCGTCACGTCAGGGATCGGGTTCTTGCTTTCACGGCCCCAGTCGAAAATATAACACCAGGAGCCGCAGGTGGTGGCGACGAGCTTGCCGGCCGGGAACATCTGATACTTCGGCACGACCCAGGGCTCGGGCCCGAGCAGCGGTTGGGTCGGCATCAGATCCTTGTCGATCAATTCCTTGTAAACGTTGAAGACATCCTTGATGCCTTCGCCATTGAGGTCGAGCTTGCCGTCGGCATCGACAAGCTGCGGCGTCTTGGAACCGACGAGCAGGTGTTGGAAGCCTTCATCGAAGGCACCGCTTCCCCAGGAAACGCCGGCCGGGAACAGCAGGCCGTAAGCGCCGGTCTTCTGTTTGATCTCGGCCGCACGATCGAGAAGCTCCTGCCAGGTCTTCGGCTGTTCGGTGGAGATGCCGGCTTTTTCGAGAACGTCCTTACGGTAATAGATTTCCTGGATGCCGAGCATGAACGGCATCACATAGGTTTCACCATCCGGGCTGACGGCAAGTTCCTTGGCGACCTCATAAAGGTTGGCGTAGCCATCCCAGGCCTTGAACTCCTTGGTAACAGGCGCGAGATAGCCGGCTTCCACCATGTCGGCGACGGCGGCCGTCGTCGGAATGGAGAACAGGTCGGGCGCGTTGCCGGCGCCGAGCTCGGTCAGGAGCTTGGTCAGGTAATCCTTGTCGGGTGCCGGATATTCGATGACCTCGACGGTGACGCCATATTTCTTTTCGATCCGCTCGACCGTCGACTTCATCGCGTCGATGCCGGCCTGACCATGATTTGCAATTCGGATTGTTTCTGCCTGCGCCAGCGTCGAAACCGCGCCGAGCAGAACGGCGCACAGGCCGCCAAGAATCATCTTCTTCAACGGAAGTCCTCCCTTTTGTAGAGACACGGCGCCCTCCAGCACCGGCTGCGAAAATGTACACGCATTCCTAACGCTGACAAGGCGGTTTTTGAAAGGATTTATATGTGAGTTTTAATATACTGATATTGCTTATCTATTTAGACATTGCCATCACCAAACCGTTTGTGTAATCGTGTGCACAATACATTCAGGGAGGAAATTTCATGACTGGGAAATTACGCCTTGGCGTCATCGGCGCCGGCTTGAAGGCGGCAGAATATGCCGAGAGCTGGGTCAAGATGCCGGAGATCGAATTTGCTGCACTCGCCGACACCACGGCGGCTTCGCGCCAGCGCCTGATCGACGTCTGCCTCGCCGCCGGCGCACCAGAACCGAAGAGCTTCGAGGATTATCGCCAGATGCTCGCGGAATGCCGGGGCGATCTCGACATCGTCTACGTCTCCACCCCGCATGCCTTCCATGCCGAGCAGGCAACCGCCGTTGCCGAGGCCGGCCTCGACCTCTTCCTGGAAAAGCCGATGGTGACGACGGTCGACGAGGCCGAGAGGCTGATCGCCGCGCAGAAAAAGAGCGGCGTCACCATCGTTACCGCCTTCCAGGGCGGCCTCTCGCCGCTGGTGCTCGACACACGCCGGCGGACTCTCGCCGGCGAATTCGGCGAGTTGATCGTCATATCCGGCATGATCTGGGAAAGCTGGTCGTCCAACTACGACGGCCATTGGAAGCAGCAGCCTGAGATATCAGGAGGCGGCTTCATGTTCGATACCGGCGCCCACATGATGAACACCGTCTGCCTGCTCGCCAATTCCGATTTCGACAGTGTTTCGGCCTATATGGCCAATCATGGCAAAAAGGTCGACATCGCCACCGCCGTCTCAGCGCGGCTGAAGAACGGCGCGCTGGCGACATTGACGGCCGCCGGCGAAGGCCCTCCGGGCTGCGCCTCCTACATCACCTTCTTCTATTCGAAGGCGATCGTGCGCATCGACGCCTGGGGCGGCTGGCGCGAGATCAGCGTCGGGCGCACCGCCGAGCCGCGCGAGGAGGCCGAGATTCTCGGCAATCCGATGAAGAATTTCCTCGCCATTCGCGAGGGAAAGATGGAAAACTCCGGCTCCGTTGAAATGGGCCTCAGATTCGCTAGGCTA
Source organism: Rhizobium sp. BT04 (assembly GCF_030053135.1). Classification (NCBI taxonomy): domain Bacteria; kingdom Pseudomonadati; phylum Pseudomonadota; class Alphaproteobacteria; order Hyphomicrobiales; family Rhizobiaceae; genus Rhizobium; species Rhizobium sp. BT04. The sequence goes on from NZ_CP125652.1 coordinate 2,432,080, forward strand.
TGGGATGCAATCAAGGAATCGGCAGCGGCCGACGGCGCTTCCGTCAGGATCGTCGCCTAACAGGCGCTGAAGATGAGCGGTATGAGCAGACGGCGGATCACCTCGAAGGAACTGGCGAAACTCGCCGGCGTCTCCTCCGCCACCATTTCCCGCGCCTTTTCGCCGGATTCGCGCATCGGCAGCGCCACGCGCGACCGCATCCTCGCCGTCGCCCGTGAACATGGCTACCAGCCGAACGCGATCGCCCGCTCGCTGAACAACCAGCGCTCGCGCCTCGTCGCCCTTGTTGTCAATGCGATCGGCAACCCCTGCGAGGCCGAGGAGCAGCAGCTTCTCGTCCACCGCCTGCAGGCAAGACAATTGCTGCCGATCATCCTCTGCTGCGCCGATCATTCCGACCGGCTGCAGCTGATGCGCCTTGCCTCCACCTATCAGGTCGATCACGTCGTCGTCTTCTCCGACATGGTGTCGATGCAGGATGCCGTCGACATCTTCCACACGACCAAGCCGATCATCGTCTCCTTCGAGCCGCTCGACAACGGAAACGTCTCCAGCATCCGCATCGACGGCTCTGAGGCCGCCGACGAGATCATCGACAAGATCGTCCGTGACGGCAAGAAGCGTTTCGCCTACCTCTCCGGCACCAATTCCAGCTGGATCGACAAGCTCAGGCGCAAATGGTTCGCCGATGCGCTGGCCAAGCGCGGCCTCGCCTTCGAGGCGCAAGCCGTCGGCGATTATTCCTATGATTCCGGCTTCAAGGAAGCCGTGCTCCTGCTGCATCGAGACAAGGTCGACGCCGTCATCTGCGGCAACGACGTGATGGCGATCGGTGCGCGCGATGCCGCCCGCCGGGTGCTCGGCAAGAACACACCGGATGATATCGCCATCGTCGGTCAGGACGGCATCGCCATGGCTGCCTGGGACTGCAACGACCTCACCACGCTGAGCCTCGACCACGTCGCCTTCATCGATGCCGTCGTCGAACTGATCGAACGCCATGACGCCGAGATCGAAGGCCCGCACAGCATCACACTCACCTGCACCGCCCGCTGGGGCTCGACCGCATAGCGGCACACATCCATTGCATCGAGGAGGAATACCGATGACCAGATTTTCACGCGCTGAAAGGCGCCGCAGCGTTTCTGACGCCCTTGCCGGAGGAGCCTGAAATGCGTTCCGTCGTCTCCTTCAACGAAGGCTGGAGTTTCCATGAGGGCTTCGGCCAGCGATTGCTCGAAACTTTCGATGCCGCCAAGTCAGTCAGCCTGCCGCATACCGCCGTCGAATTGCCCTTCAACTATTTCGATGAGACCAGCTATCAGCGCGCCTTCACCTATCAGAAGATGCTGCGTTGGCTGCCGGAATTCGAGGGGCGCGAGGTCTCGCTCGTCTTCGACGCCGCCATGGCCGACAGCGTCGTCTATTTGAACGGCGAAGAGATCATCGCTCATAAGGACGGCTACACCCCTTTCGAGGCCCGCCTCACCGGCAGGCTCCTCAAGGGCGAGAATCTCGTCACCGTCAAGATCGACGGCAGCGAAAACCCCGCCATTCCGCCCTTCGGCGGCCGCATCGATTATCTCACCTATGCCGGCATCTACCGCGACGTCTGGCTGAAGGTCACCGACCCGGTGTCGATCGGCAATCTCAAGATCGAAACCACAGACGTTCTTCGTCCGGAAAAATCGGCGAGCGTGCGCGTCGACGTCGCCAATCCCGAGAGCCGTAGCTTCTCGGCGACCGTCACCGCCACGCTGAAGCAGGCAGACGGCACGGTGGTGGCCACCGCCGCCACCGAAACGATCGGCAGCCGCACGACCCTCTCCTTCGGCAGCCTTACCGGCATTGCCCTTTGGGACATCACCGATCCCACGCTCTACGAAGTCGCCGTCGAGCTCCGGACCGAACACGGCTCCGACCGTCTCTCCGCCCGCTTCGGCTTCCGCACCGCCGAGTTCACGCCGGAAGGCTTCCTCTTGAACGGCAAGCCGCTGAAGCTGCGTGGCCTCAACCGTCACCAGGCCTTCCCCTATGTCGGTTATGCCGCCGGCCGCTCCGCGCAGGAGCGCGACGCCGACATCATGAAGTCGGTGCTGAAATGCAATATCGTCCGCACCTCGCACTATCCGCAGTCGAAATGGTTCCTCGACCGCTGCGATGCGATCGGCCTGCTGGTTTTCGAGGAGATTCCCGGCTGGCAGCATATCGGCGATGCCGACTGGCAGCAGGAATCGATCGAAAACGTCCGCCGCATGATCGAGCGCGACTGGAACCATCCCTCGATCATCATCTGGGGCGTGCGCATCAACGAATCGCAGGACAATCACGATTTCTACGCCGAGACCAACCGGCTGGCCCGTGAACTCGACAGCACCCGCCAGACCGGCGGCGTGCGTTATATCACCGAGAGCGAGCTGCTCGAAGACGTCTATACGATGAACGACTTCATCCTCGGCAATGAAGAACTGCCGGGCGCCAACCGCCCGCGCACGGCGCTGCGCGCCCAGCTGGAAAACACCGGCCTGTCGCGCAAGGTGCCGTACCTCATCACCGAGTTCAACGGCCACATGCACCCGACGAAGATCTACGACCAGGAACAGCGCCAGGCCGAGCATGTGCGCCGGCACCTGGATGTGCTGAACGCCGCCTATGGCGACCCCGATATATCGGGCGCCATCGGCTGGTGCATGTTCGATTACAACACCCATAAGGATTTCGGCTCGGGCGATCGCATCTGCTATCACGGTGTCATGGACATGTTCCGCGAGCCGAAATTCGCGGCCTATGCCTATATCAGCCAGTGCGATCCGTCCGACGAGATCGTCATGAAGCCGGCAACCTTCTGGGCGCGCGGCGAACGCAATATCGGCGGCGTGCTGCCGCTGATCATCCTCACCAACTGCGACGAGGTGGAGCTGCGATATGGCGCGCTTTCGAAGCGCATCGGTCCGGACCGCGAGAATTATCCGCATTTGCCGCATCCGCCCGTCGTGCTCGACCATCGACACTTCACCGCCGACGAACTTGGCACCTGGGGTCTCGAATGGATCGACGGCACCTTGACCGGCTATATCGACGGCCAGCCGGTGACGAGCCTGACGCTGGCGGCCGATCCCTTGCCGACGACGCTGGAAATCATCGCCGACAGCTCGACGCTGAAAGCCCGCGAACGCGACAGCACCCGTGTCGTCATCCGCGCCCTCGATCAGTGCGGCCAGCGCCTGCCCTTCATGAATGACAGCATATCGCTGAAGGTGCATGGCCCGGCGAAAGTCATCGGCCCGACCAATGTACCCTTGCAGGGTGGCACGGCCGGTTTCTGGCTGGAGGCGACGGGGTTCACTGGCGAGATCACCGTCGAAGCGGTCTCCTCGCGTTTCCCTCCGGTGACAACAATCGTGACGGCCGCCTAACGGCCGTCACCCGATCCGCGCCTGGCTCTCGGGATCGAAGAAGACGGCCTTGTCGAGATTGAAGGCGAGGCGGGTGTTTTGTCCTGGAGCGATGCCGGTATCGGCGCGCAGGCGGGCGATGACGGATTTGCCGCCGAGCTTGGTGACGGCGAAGGTGTCGGAGCCGGCCGGTTCGACCACCTCGATCAGGCAGTCGCCCTCGCTCAGCATGCGCGCCTTGCGGTCGGCGCCGTCGGGATCGGTCAGCGCCTCCGGCCGGATGCCGAAGATCACCTGCCTGCCGGTATAGCCGGTCAGGCCATTATTGCCTGCCATGACCGGGAGCCTCAGCGGGGCGGCATTCGGCCGCTCCAGCGAGACCTCAAGCCCGCCGGCGCCGGTCTCGACGGTGGCGGTGAGCAGGTTCATCGCCGGCGAGCCCATGAAGTCGGCGACGAAGATATTGGCGGGGCTGTTATAGATCTCGGCCGGCGTGCCGAACTGCTGCAGCACGCCGTCCTTCAGCACGGCGATCTTGGTCGCCAGCGTCATCGCCTCGATCTGGTCATGGGTGACATAGACGAAGGTGGTGCCCATGCGCTGGTGCAGCCGCTTGATCTCGGTGCGCATGTCGACGCGCAGCTTGGCATCGAGATTGGAGAGCGGCTCGTCGAACAGGAAGACCTGCGGATTGCGCACCAAGGCTCTCCCCATGGCGACACGCTGGCGCTGGCCGCCCGACAGCTGGCTCGGCTTGCGGTCGAGCAGATGGCCGATCTGCAGCATGTCGGAGACCTGTTTGATCGCCTTTTCCCGTTCCTCCTTGGGAACGCCGCGGATCTCCATGCCGAAAGCGATGTTTCCCGCCACCGTCATGTTCGGATAGAGCGCATAGGACTGGAACACCATGGCGATGTCGCGCTTGGAGGGATGCAGACCGCTGATGTCGCGCCCGTCGATCCTGATATCGCCAGAGGTGATCGTCTCCAGCCCGGCAATGGTGTTGAGCAGGGTCGACTTGCCGCAGCCGGACGGGCCGACCAGCACGAGAAAGCCGCCCTTGTCGAGTTCGAGGTCGATCCCCTTGAGAATGTCGACGGCGCCGAAGCGTTTTTTAAGACCGGAGATTTCGAGGAAGGCCATGGATTACCCTTTGACAGCGCCCGCCATCAGGCCACGCACGAAGTAGCGGCCGGCGAGGATATAGACGATGAGCGTCGGCACGGCGGCGATCATCGCCGCCGCCATGTTGACATTGTATTCGACCACCCCGGTCGAGGTGTTGACGACATTGTTCAGCGCCACCGTCATCGGCATGGAGTCACCGGTGCCGGCGTAAGCCGAGGCAAACAGGAAGTCGTTCCAGATATTGGTGAACTGGTAGATCACGGTGACGACGATGATCGGCAGCGAGTTCGGCAGCATGATGCGGCGGAAGATCTGGAAGAAGCTGGCGCCATCGACCTGGGCGGCCCGCACCAGTTCGGTCGGGAAGGCCTCGTAGAAATTGCGGAAGAACAGGGTGGTGAAGCCCAAGCCATAGACGACATGGACGAAGACCAGATTGACCGTCGGATTGCCGAAGCCGAAGTTCCAGCCGGTGGCATTCTGCAGCGTCATGCCGAAGCGGCCGAGGCTGCCGAGGATCGTCGCCATCGGCAGCAGCACCGACTGGAACGGGATGAAGCAGGCAAACAGCATCAGCCCGAACACCAGCGTGTGGCCGGGAAAGCGCCATTTGGTCAGGACATAGCCGTTCAGCGCCCCCATGATGGTGGAGATCGCGACAGCCGGCACCACCATCTTGATCGAGTTCCAGAAGTAACCCTTGATGCCGGCGCAGGTGAGCCCCACACAGGTCTCGCCCCAGGCCTTGATCCAGGGATCGAAGGTCGGCGATTGCGGCAGCGCCAGCATGTTGCCGTTCTGGATCTCGTCCATGGTCTTGAACGAGGTCGTCAGCATGACGAAGAGCGGCATCAGGTAGAGGATCGCGAAGATCACCAGCAGGCCGTAGATGACGATGCGGCCGATCCAGCGGGCATTGTTGTTGCTGTCGTTCCTGTCGTCGCTGGCCTGCGAAAGCGTTGCTGCCGAGGTTACTGTTGAAGAGGTCAGACTGCTCATCGCGCCTTCTCCTTCAGTTCGGAATAGAGATAGGGCACGATGATCGCCGAGATGGTCATCAGCATGATGATGGCGCTGGCCGAGCCGACGGCCATCTCGTTGCGCTTGAAGGTGTATTCATACATGAAGTTCGACGGCAGCCAGGCCGAGCCGCCGGGGCCGCCCGAGGTCAGCGCCACCACCAGGTCATAAGACTTGATCGCCATATGGGCGAGCACGATGAAGGCGGAGAGAAAGATCGGCCGCAGCAGCGGGATGACGATGCGGCGGTAGAGCTGGAAGGGCGAGGCGCCGTCGATCTGGGCGGCCTTCATGATCTCGCCGTCGATGCCGCGCAGGCCCGCCAGGAACATCGCCATGACGAAGCCCGACGCCTGCCAGACGCCGGCGATGACGACGGTGTAGATGACGAAGTCCTTGTTCTTGATCCAGTCGAAGTGGAAGCTCGTCCAGCCAAAATGGTGCAGCGTCTGTTCCAGCCCGAGGCCGGGATCGAGGAACCATTTCCAGGCAACGCCTGTCACAATGAAGGAGAGCGCCATCGGATAGAGGAAGATCGGTCTGAGCAGACCCTCGCCGCGGATCTTCTGGTCGAGCAGGATGGCCAGGAACAGACCGAGCGCCAGGCAGATGCCGATATAGAGAAAGCCGAAGATCGCCATATTGGTGATCGAGGTGTACCAGGAGGACGGCGGATCGCTCTCGAAGGTCCAGCGCCACAGCCGCTGATAGGCGCGCGCTCCCGTCAGCGCATAAGACGGAAAGGTCTTGGAATTGGTGAAGGACAGATAGGCCGTCCAGACGATGAAGCCGTAGACGAAGATGATGGTGATGACGAAGCTCGGCGCCAGCACGATCTTCGGCAGCGCATCCTGCAGTCGGCCCCGCAGCGAGATCCCCGTCGATTGCCGCGGCGTCAGAACCGGATCGGTGGTCGCAACTGTGCTCATGGAATGTCATCTCCCCTACATTCTCGGCCCCACATGATCGGCGCGGCGCCTGAAGCTTCCCCGCGACGATGCGGGGAAGCGTTTGTCACAATGGTCTCAGCGGGCGTCGTCGATCGCCTGGACGAGCTGCTTGACGGCCTCGTCGGAGGTCTTGATCTGGCCGTGGACGAACTTCGAGACGACATCCTTATAGGCATTGGCGATGGCCGGAGGAGCGCCGTAGCCTTGCGCCAGCGAGCCGAACAGCGTGCCGCCCTCATTGGCGGCCTTCAGGTCGGCGATGCCCTTCTTGCCGCAGGCGTCGAAGTCGGTATCGGGAACATCGGTACGAGCCGGCACCGAACCCTTGACGACGTTGAAGGCCGACTGGAAGCTCTTCGACAGCGTCGCCGTTGCCAGCGCCACCTGCGCCGCCTTGCGGTCGTCGGGGACGTTGAACATGCCGAACATGTCGGAGTTGTAGATCACGCTGCCGTCGGTGCCGGGGAAGCGGTAGCACAGGAAGTCGGTGTCCGGCGTCTTCTTGGCGGCGACGAATTCGCCCTTGGCCCAGTCGCCCATCACCTGCACCAGCGCGTCACCCTTGATGACCATGGCGGTGGCGAGGTTCCAGTCGCGGCCCGAGAAGTTCGGGTCGACATATTTGATGATCGTCGCCAGATTGTCGAAGGACTTCTTCATCGTGTCGGACTTCAGCGATTCCTCGTCGAGGTCGTTGAAGGCCTTCTTGTAGAACTCCGGACCGCCGGTCGACAGTACGATGGAATCGAACATCGTCGCTTCCTGCCAGTTCTGGCCGCCAAGGGCGAGCGGGATGACACCGGCGGCCTTGGCCTTGTCGAGCAGGGCGATCAGATCCTCGAAGGTCTTCGGCTGCGTGCCGCCGATCTTGTCCATCACAGCCTTGTTGATCCACAGCCAGTTGACCGAATGCACGTTGACCGGGGCTGCAACCCATTTGCCGTCATAGACCGAGAACTTCTGCAGCGCTGCCGGCACCGACTTGTCCCAGCCTTCCTTCTTCGCCGTCTCCGTCAGATCGCCCATGACGCCGGCCTGGGCATAATCGAGCACGGTATAACCCAGCATCTGCGAGGCTGTCGGATAGGTGCCGGCCGCAACCATCGCCTTCAGCGCCGTCATCGCCGCGTCACCGCCACCGCCGGCAACAGGAACGTCCTTCCAGGCAAAACCTTCCTTCGACAGATCCTGCTTCAAGACGTTCAGCGCCGCTGCCTCACCGCCAGACGTCCACCAGTGCAGCATCTGCACTTCCTTCACGTCGGCAGCCTGCGCCGCACCGAGGCCAGCCATCATCACGACGGCAACAGCCGCCGAGCTCAAAAACTTGCGCATGAATTTCCTCCCATTTGAAGATCGGCGGCGGGCCCTCCCTGCCGCCCGATGTTTTCCGCCCGTTGGCGGTCGACATACAGCCGCGCTCCTCCGCGCGGTTGCTAATTTAAAACGTTATAAGTCACGGGTCGTCAAGCCCTTTCTCGACTCCCGAGAAAATATAGTCATTTCGATATCCGATTGAATTTTATAGTAATTATCATACTAGCTAACAGGTGGTGAAAATTTAAAACGTTTTCATTCCTCGATTGCGCGCCTGAGTCATCGTGTTATTGTATCGCCAATTCCAGCACGGAAAGCCGAGAGTGACCGAACCGTCCCGGCCGCGACGCGGCGAAAATCTCGATATCACCCACAAGCGCGACAAGCCGACCTTGCGAACGATCGCGACGATCGCCGGCCTGGCCGTGACGACGGTGTCACGGGCGCTCTCCGATGCACCGCAGATTTCGCTGGAGACCCGCCAGCGTGTGCACCGTATCGCCCGTGAGATCGGCTATCTCCCTGATCGGGCCGCGCAGCGCCTGAAGACCGGCCGCACCAACGTCATCGCCATCCTGCTGGATTCGCACGAAGAAGTGGTCGGTTTCAGCACCTCGATCATGTACGGCATCGCCAAGGCATTGAAGGAGACCTCCTACCATCTCGTCGTCGCCCCGAACTTCCTGTCGACGACCGATGTCGAGGCGGCCGAATACATCATCCGCAACCACCTCGCCGACGGGCTGATCTTTACTCGGACCGAACCGCTCGACGCCCGCGTCCGCCTGCTGCTCGAAACCGGCTTTCCCTTCATCTGTCATGGCCGCACGGAATTTTCGACGCCGCACCCCTATGTCGACTACGACAATTTCAGCTTTGCCTATGAGGCCACACGCCGGCTGATCGCCAAGCAGCGCAGAAAGGTGGCGGTGATCCTGCCACCGAAACGGCTGACCTTCTGCCAGCATATCCTGCACGGCTTCATGACGGCGGTGCGGGAGGCAGGCATTGCCTATGAGATCCCCGAAACCGTCGATCTCGATACGCCGGCGGATGTGCTGCGCGATTTCATCTGCAGCCGCGCCGCCGCTCCGGATGCGCCCGATGGCTTCATCTGTCCCGGCGAAGTCTCCGCACTCGCCGTCATCAGCGGCATGAGCGACGCCGGCCGGACACTCGGGGTCGATTACGATATCGTCGCCAAGGAAACGTCCCGCCTTCTCACCCAGTTGCAGCCGAAGGTCGATACGATCCACGAGGACCTGACGGCGGCGGGCGAGGATCTCGGACGTATGCTGCTGCAGCGCATCAACAATGTTGACCTCGAAGATTTGCATCTGCTGCTGCCGCCGCAGATCAATTTCCCGATCGGTTAACCCCTCTGAAGGCTCGTGCCTCAAGGCTATTCCCAACAGGCGTGATTTGTCCTAGAAGCACGCCGTAATCCGGTCGCAGCCCACCCGGTCAAAACAAGGGATCCAAAATATGAAAACCATCGTCGTCTGCTCCGGCGGACTCGACTCCGTTTCGCTTGCCAACAAAATAGCGGCGGAACAACAGCTTATCGGCCTCGTCTCCTTTGACTACGGCCAGCGGCATCGCAAGGAACTCGACTTCGCCGCCCGGTGCGCCGCACGCCTTGCCGTCCCCCACCATATCATCGACATCGCCGCCATCGGCGGCCATCTCAGCGGATCGGCCCTGACCGATAATGTCGAGGTTCCGGACGGCCATTATGCCGAGGAGACCATGAAGGCCACGGTGGTGCCGAACCGCAATGCCATCATGCTGGCGATCGCATTCGGCCTGGCGGCTGCCCAGAAAGCGGATGCCGTCGCCGTCGCCGTGCACGGCGGCGACCACTTCATTTACCCGGACTGCCGGCCCGGCTTCATCGACGCCTTCCAGCGCATGCAGAACGAAGCGCTGGACGGTTATGCCAGCGTCAAACTGCTTGCACCCTATGTCGAGGTTTCCAAAGCGGCGATCGTGATCGACGGCGCGAAACACAGCACACCCTTCGCAGAGACTTGGTCCTGCTACAAAGGCGGCAGGCTCCATTGCGGACGCTGCGGAACCTGCGTGGAGCGCCGCGAAGCGTTCCATCTTGCCGGCATTCCCGATCCCACCGAATACGAAGACCGCGATTTCTGGAAAGCGGCGGTGTCGCAATATTCTGCCACGGAGGTGCGTTGATGTACCGCATCACCAAGGAGTTTCATCTCTCCGCCTCGCACCAGCTGGATCACCTGCCGGCCGATCATCAATGTGCCAGGCTCCACGGCCACAACTATGTCGTGGTCGTCGAGCTCGCTGCCGAAAGCCTGAATGATGACGGCTTCGTTCGCGACTATCACGACCTCTCGCCGCTCAAACGCTATATCGACGAAACCTTCGATCATCGCCACCTGAACGACGTCTTCGGCCACTCGAAAGTCACCTCCGAATTCCTGGCAAAGCACTTTTACGACTGGTGCAAGCAGCGTTTCCCGGAAACATCGTCCGTCCGCGTCAGCGAGACGCCGAAGACCTGGGCGGAGTACCGGCCATGAGCGGCGAGACCATTCGCGTCAGCGAGATCTTCGGCCCGACCATCCAGGGCGAAGGCGCTCTGATCGGGTTGCCGACCGTGTTCGTCAGGACAGGCGGCTGTGACTATCGCTGTTCCTGGTGCGACAGTCTTCACGCGGTCGACAGCGCGTTCCGGGATCAATGGATTCCGATGGCGGCCGATGCAATCTGGCAGGAGGTCACGAAGCTCTCCGGAGGTAAGCCGATGACGGTTACCCTTTCCGGAGGCAATCCGGCGATCCAACCTCTGGGGCCGCTGATCGAGCTCGGCCATTCCCAGGGATACCGCTTCGCGCTGGAAACGCAGGGAAGTGTGGCCCGGAACTGGTTTCGCGATCTCGACATGCTGGTCTTGAGCCCCAAGCCGCCGTCAAGCGGAATGCTGACCGATTGGGACCAAATCGATAACTGTCTTCGGCTCAGCGCCGGCGGGCCGGAGATCGCATTGAAAATCGTCGTCTTCGACGATGCCGACTATGCGTTCGCTCAAGAGGTGGGTAAGCGTTATCCCTATATTCCCTTGTTCCTCCAACCGGGAAACCACACGCCGCCGCCACCCGATGACGACGACGCCCGCATCGATATCGACGGCGTGATGGATCGGATGCACTGGCTTGTCGACAAGGTAACGGCCGACCGATGGTTTAAGGCCCGCGTGCTGCCGCAACTGCACGTGCTGTTGTGGGGAAACAAGCGAGGGGTCTGAGCTACCTGCCCTGAAAACCTTTCGTTTTACGCAATTCCCGGCAAAAGCGCTTCGTGCTTTGCCTGGGAAAACCGCTTCACACTTTTCCTGGAATTGCTTGCTCCGGAAAGGCGAAGACATCGACAGGCTCTCCGAGCCCGCGCAGCGGGAAGGTGCCGAGACTGTCCATGTCTTCCGCACAGCCCGCCATTTCGACGAAGGCCCGCGACAGCAGCACCGGACGCTTGACCTCCTTGGTCAGGCTTTCCAGCCGCGAGGCGACATTGACCGCCGGGCCGATGACGGTGAAATCCAGCCGCCGGCGCGAGCCGATATTGCCGTACATGACGTCGCCGACATGTACGCCGACGCCGTAGCGCAGCGGCTCGCGTCCGTTGCCCGCATACTGCTGGTTCAATTGCGCCATCAACGCCTGCCCTTCGCGGATCGCCTGCAGCAGATCGTGACAGGCCGTGTCCTTGCTCAGCGGGAAGATCGCCAGCAATCCGTCGCCCATGAATTTCAGGATCTCTCCGCCATAGCGTTCGATCGGGTCGGACATGGCGTCGAAATAATCATTGAGCAGATGGATGACATCGTCACGCGGCCAGAGATCGGAGATCGCCGTAAAGTCGCGCAGGTCGCAGATCATGATTGCCGCGCCGACGGTGGCGCCGCTGCCGCGCGTCGTGACGCCCGACAGGATCTGTTCGCTCGCATGCGGACCGACATAGGTCTGCAGCAGCGTGCGCGCCATGATGTTCTTCAGGCGGATTTCGCTGACAAGGGTCAGGGCCGGCAGGAGATCGCGCAGGAAATCGACATAGTCGCTCGTAAAACCGCCCGGCCGGCTGGTGGAAAATGTCACAACATGCCGTTTGCCGAAGGTGTGCTCGACCGGCCAGGCGATATACTCGGTCAGGCCGTCATCATGCAGTTCCTGATAGAATGAATCCAGCTCGCCGTCGGCCTTGCCTTCCAACTGTTTGCGGACCTCCTCCGCACCCTGATGGATCGCGTTGACGGGACTGTTCAGGAACTCCGGCGTGTTTTCGACACCATAGGCGAATGTGTTGATCTTGGCCTCCGCCAGGCCTTCCTTCCAGAGGATGCGGGCACCGATCCATTGCGGATGGTTCGTCCGGAAATGCAACGTCGCCCGCGCCACCGGCACCCCTGCCGAAAGCAGCTTCTCGCACATCTCCACCAGGATGTTGTCGATGAACCGCTCGCCGCGCGTCTCGTTCACCAGCCAATCGAGGATACGTCTCCTGCGGATCGGCCAGACGCCCCCCTCCGCGTCGACGGCAGTCCCGGCTTTGTTTGGAAAAGACGACATTAAAAACTCCGCTGCGCCACATCATCGGCGGGTGCCGAATTCGGTTTCGCTGAATGTGGGCGATAGGGAAGCAAATGATAAGGGGCAGACCGCAATCAAGTCTCAGAAATCCCAATCCTCGTCCTCGGTCGCAACCGCCTTGCCGATGACATAGGAGGAACCGGAGCCGGAGAAGAAGTCGTGGTTTTCGTCGGCATTCGGCGAAAGCGCAGACAGGATCGCCGGATTGACCTTGCAGGCCTCGGAGGGGAAAAGCGCCTCGTAGCCGAGGTTCATCAGCGCCTTGTTGGCGTTGTAATGCAGGAACTTCTTGACGTCCTCGCTCAGCCCGACGCCGTCATAGAGCGCCTCGGTATATCTCGCCTCATTATCATAGAGCTCGAGCAGCAGGTCGAAGGCGAAATCCTTGATCTCCTGCCGTCTCTCCTCGGAAAGCCGCTCCAGCCCGCGCTGGAACTTGTAGCCGATATAATAGCCGTGCACCGCCTCGTCGCGGATGATCAGCCGGATCATGTCGGCCGTATTGGTGAGCTTGGCGCGGCTCGACCAGTACATGGGCAGGTAGAAGCCGGAATAAAACAGGAAGCTTTCGAGGAAGACGCTGGCGACCTTCTTCTTCAACGGATCACCGGAGCCGTACTGCTCCATGATCAGCGTCGATTTCCGCTGCAGGAATTCATTCTCCTCCGACCAGCGATAGGCATCGTCGACATCGGGTGTCGAGCAGAGCGTCGAAAAGATTGAGGAATAGGAGCGGGCATGCACCGCCTCCATGAAGGAGACGTTGGAAAGCACGGCCTCCTCATGCGGCGTCGCCGCATCCTCCATCAGCCTGACGGAACCGACACCGTTCTGGATCGTATCGAGCAGCGTCAGCCCGGTGAAGACGCGGATGGTCAGCTGCTGCTCGGCCGGCGTCAGCGTCGCCCAGGAGGGAATGTCGTTCGAGAGCGGCACTTTCTCCGGCAGCCAGAAATTGCCAGTGAGCCGGTTCCAGACTTCGAGATCCCTATCGTCCTCGATGCGGTTCCAGTTGACGGCGCGCACCCGGGAGGCGGGTTTGATTTGCATGTTCATAAGGTGGTCCTTCCTGAGAAGTCGGTGTGCGCAGCGCCCTCATCCGCCTGCCGGCACCTTCTACCCGCTGGGAGACTTGCGGCAGCGTCATCGCCTCTCCCCGGCGGGGAGAGGGTTAGGGTGAGGGGCCTCTGGCTCGAAGGCCGAATTCAAATCATAGCGTACAAGACACGCAGCCCTGCACCTCGGTGCCGGACAGCGCCATCTGGCGAAGGCGGATGTAGTAGATCGTCTTGATGCCCTTCTTCCAGGCGTAAATCTGCGCCTTGTTGATATCGCGCGTCGTTGCCGTATCGCGGAAAAACAAGGTCAGCGACAGGCCCTGGTCGACATGCTGGGTCGCCGCCGCATAAGTATCGATGATCTTCTCCGGCCCGATCTCGTAGGCGTCCTGGTAATAATCGAGATTGTCGTTGGTCATGAACGGCGCCGGATAATAGACGCGGCCGATCTTGCCTTCCTTGCGGATCTCGATCTTCGAGACGATCGGATGGATCGAGGAGGTCGAGTGGTTGATGTAGGAGATAGAGCCTGTCGGTGGCACCGCCTGCAGGTTCTGGTTATAGAGGCCGGAGGCCATCACCGCCGTCTTCAACGCCACCCAGTCTTCCTGCGTCGGAACGAGGATTCCGGCATCGTCGAACAGCGCCTGCACCTTTTCGGTCGCAGGCTTCCATTCCTGCTCCGTATATTTGTCGAAATAGTCGCCGGAGGCATATTTCGAATTTTCGAAGCCCTTGAAGCTCTGGCCGCGTTCGACCGCCAAAAGGTTCGAGGCGCGGATCGCGTGATAGGTCACCGTATAGAAATAGATGTTGGTGAAATCGACGCCTTCCCTGGAGCCGTAGAAGATGCGTTCGCGGGCGAGGTAACCGTGCAGGTTCATCTGACCGAGGCCGATCGCATGGCTCTCGTCATTGCCCTTCTCGATCGAGGGAACCGAGGAGATGTGGCTCATGTCGGAAACGGCCGTCAAAGCCCGGATCGAAGTCTCGATCGTCTTGCCGAAATCGGCGGAATCCATCGCCGCGGCGATGTTCAGCGAGCCGAGATTGCAGGAAATGTCCTTGCCGAGATATTTGTAGGAGAGGTCGTCGTTGTATTCGCTCGCCTCGCTGACCTGCAGGATTTCCGAGCAGAGATTGCTCATCGAGATGCGCCCGGCGATCGGGTTCGCCCGATTCACCGTGTCCTCGAACATGATGTAAGGGTAGCCGCTCTCGAACTGGATTTCGGCGATCACCTGGAAGAATTCGCGCGCCTTGATCTTCTTCTTCGAGATGCGGGCGTCCGCGACCATCTCGCGATACTTTTCCGTCACCGAAATCTCGGTGAAAGGCACGCCATAGACGCGTTCCACGTCATAAGGTGAAAACAGGTACATGTCCTCACTATTCCTAGCGAGCTCGAAGGTGATGTCCGGCACGACGACGCCGAGCGACAGCGTCTTGATGCGGATCTTCTCGTCGGCATTTTCGCGCTTGGTATCGAGGAAGCGCATGATGTCGGGGTGGTGGGCGTTCAGATAGACGGCACCCGCCCCCTGGCGCGCGCCGAGCTGGTTGGCATAGGAGAAACTGTCTTCAAGCAGCTTCATCACCGGGATGATGCCCGACGACTGGTTTTCGATCTGCTTGATCGGCGCGCCCGCCTCACGGATGTTGGTCAGCGACAGCGCCACGCCGCCGCCGCGCTTCGACAATTGCAGCGCCGAATTGATCGATCGGCCGATCGATTCCATATTGTCTTCGACCCGCAGCAGAAAGCAGGAGACCAGTTCGCCACGCTGCTTCTTGCCGGCATTGAGAAAGGTCGGCGTCGCCGGCTGGAAACGGCCGGAAATGATCTCGTCCACTAGGTCGCGGGCAAGTGCCTCGTCGCCGCGCGCCAAGGCCAGCGCCACCATGCAGATGCGGTCCTCATATCGCTCGAGATAGCGCTTTCCGTCGAAGGTCTTCAGCGTGTAGCTGGTGTAATATTTGAAGGCGCCGAGGAAGGTCGGGAAACGGAATTTCCTGGCATAGGCCTCGTCGAACAGATCGCGGACGAAATTGAAGGAATACTGGTCGAGAACCTCCTGCTCGTAATAACCCTCGGTCACGAGGTAATCGAGCTTTTCCCTGAGATTGTGGAAAAACACCGTGTTCTGGTTCACATGCTGCAGGAAATATTGCTTGGCTGCCAAACGATCCTTGTCGAGCTGGATCCGCCCCTCATCGTCATAGAGGTTCAGCATCGCGTTCAGCGCGTGGTAGTCGACCGCATCAGCCGCTTTCAAAGGGCGTTCGCCGGCGGGATGAGCAAAAGTGTTATGCGGTTTTGCGCCCGCATCCCGCGTCAGAGTTGTTCCCGTGTCCAAAACCGTTCCATTCCGTGTTTGACGTTGGCGAGGTCGTCTTCGGTGCCCAGCAGCTCGAACCTGTAGAGGTAAGGTACCTGGCATTTCCGCGAGATCACGTCGCCGGCGAGCCCGTATGTCTCGCCGAAATTGCTGTTGCCCGCGGCAATCACGCCGCGGATGTGTCCTCGGTTTTCCGCATCGTTCAAGAAACGGATCACCTGCTTGGGAACGGCCCCCTTGCCGCCGTCGCCGCTATAGGTCGGCACGATCAGCACGAAGGGTTCGCGGATATGGAACGCGTCTGCACCGCTTGAGGGAATGCGCGCCGCGCGCAGTCCGAGCTTGGCGACGAACCGATGGGTATTCTCGGACCGGCTGGAATAATAGACGATCAGCCCCATCGCTTTTCCGATCAGGAAAGTGCGCTGATCATGTCGGGACGGAAGCCCGCCCAATGCTGCTCGCCGGCGATGACGACCGGAGCCTGCATGTAGCCAAGGCTGCGGACGCGATCGAGCGCTTCGGCATCCTGCGAGATATCGACGATGTCATAGTCGACGCCCAGCCGGTCGAGGGCGCGGTAGGTGGCGGTGCATTGGACGCAGGCAGGCTTGCTGTAGACGGTAATGGTCATGATATTCCTCGTGACGACGCGATTGGGACGCAGGACATCGATCGGAAATCTCTTGATATCCGTCGAAAAACACTCTGATGTTTTGCAGCTATGCGGCTCGTTCAGCCGCCGGGCGTGATCCGCCCTCTTGGTGCGGGCGGCGGCCTGGACTGAGATACTGACATGACTTCACCCCGAAGTGACTCAATGCGAAGGTTTCGGGGGCGAAGGTTCGGGCCTGCGAAACGCGATGCGGAGACATCCCCGCAGCCATGCAACGCGACCATCCGGACACCCCGCCCGTGGACGTTTTGTTCGAGGCAGGTCTCCTGGCTCACGGGTCAAAGCACCCTGCCCCAGCCTTCCCGGAGCATCATGCTCCAGTGACCTGAAATCGGACAGTTGCTCACCGCTTACAGTTGCGGGGGCAGCTCCGGCATTGCCGCGCCATGATGGCGAAGCGCACCGAATTCCCGTCTTAGCCGCCGATCCTCACGAATCGACGGAACCTCGAACACTAGATATAGTACCTCAATCCAAATTCGCGTCAACGGATGGTTTTTGCCTTGCGTTACGACAGGTTTGAAATTGCTGTATTCCTGTGAAAAACAGGGATAACCAAAGCTTAAAGAAAGCAGGCTGTGGAGAAAGCCTTGATGAGAGCCGGCTATGGCCGGCGCCAAGATTTCGATTCGAGATCACGCCCGAATCGTCGATGGGACATCCCGCCGGTGACCCGCGATGTTATATCTTTATCCGAAGCAGCCTGAGCGCATTGATCGTCACCAGCACGGTGGCGCCGGTATCGGCGAGGATCGCCGGCCAGAGTCCGGTGATGCCGGCGATCGTCGTCACCAGGAACACCGCCTTCAGCCCGAGCGCGATGGTGATATTCTGCAGGATGTTGCGCATCGTGCGTTTGGACAGTTCGATCATCCGCGCCACGTCGCCGACGCGTCCGTGCAGCACTGCGGCATCCGCCGTCTCCAGCGCCACATCGGTGCCGCCGCCCATGGCGATGCCGATATCGGCAGCCGCCAGCGCCGGCGCGTCGTTGATGCCGTCGCCAACCTTGGCGACGACAAAGCCCTCGCGCTTCAATTCGCCAACGACCTGCTGCTTGTCCTCCGGCATCATCTCGCCGCGCCAGTCGATGCCGAGCATGCCGGCGACGGCCGCCGCCGTCCGCTTGTTGTCGCCCGTCAGCATCATCGCCTTGACGCCGGCCGATTTGAGCGTGGAAAGCCCCGCCTGCGCATCCTCGCGCGGCTCGTCGCGCATGGCGATCAGGCCGGCCGTGGCACCGTTGACGAGCAGCACCGATACGCTCTTGCCCTCGTCGTTCAGCGTCGTGATGCGTGCATCCTGTTCGACGCTGAGCGCCCCCCGCTCGCGAGCGGCAGGCGGCGACAGCAGATCCAGCGTCTCGCCGCCGACTTTGCCGCTGACACCCTTGCCCGGCAGTGCTTCCAGCTCGAAGGCCGGCGGCACGGGAACGCCGTCCGCCTTGGCGCGGTTGAGGATCGCCAGCGCCAAGGGATGGCTGGAACCCTTCTCCAGCACTGCGGCCCGCGACAGCAACTGCGCCTCGCTCAATCCGAAGGAAACCAGATCGGTCACCTGCGGCTTGCCTTCCGTCAGCGTGCCGGTCTTGTCGAAGGCGACCATCGTCACCTTGCCGAGCGTTTCCAGGACGGCACCGCCCTTCATCAGCAGCCCGCGCTGGGCACCTGCCGAAAGCGAGGCGGCGATCGCCGCCGGCGTCGAAATGACGAGCGCGCAGGGGCAGCCGATCAGCAGGATGGCAAGGCCTTTATAGACCCATTCACTCCAGAAGCCGCCGAGCAACAGCGGCGGAGCGACCGCAACGAGTGCGGCGACCACCACCACGCCGGGCGTGTAATAGCGCGAGAAGCGATCGATGAAACGTTCCGTCGGCGCCTTGGATTCCTGCGCCTCCTCCACCAGCTTGACGACACGGGCAATGGTATTATCGGCAGCGGCCGCCGTGACGCGAACCCTGAGTACCGCATCGCCATTCACCGTGCCGGCAAAAACGACGGCATCGACACCCTTGCGCACCGGCGTGCTCTCGCCCGTCACCGGCGCCTCGTCGATCGCGCTCTCGCCCGAGACGATGATGCCGTCCGCCGAGATGCGGTCGCCCGGACGCACCATGATGATGGCGCCGACGGCGAGGCTTTCCGCCGGCACTTCGCGCGTCTGGCCATTGTCTTCGAGCAACGCGTTCTTCGGCACCAGGGCCGTCAGCGACTGGATGCTTTCGCGCGCCTTGCCCGCCGCCACGCCCTCCAGCAGCTCGCCGACGAGGAACAGGAACACGACGGTTGCCGCTTCCTCGCCGGCATTGATGATGACGGCGCCGACGGCGGCGATCGTCATCAGCATCTCGATTGAAAACGGCGTTCCCGAGAAGGCAGCCATGACCGCGCGCCGCGCGATCGGCACCAGGCCGACCAGCATGGCGATGATGAAGGCGTAGGAGGCGATCGCAGGCACCAGATGGCCGATGGCATAGGCGGCAATCAGCGCCGCACCTGAAAGGATGGTCAGTCTGCCCTTCTTGCTCTGCCACCAGGGACCGGCCATCAGCGCATGGTCGTGCCCATGCAGACCTTCGATTTCCTTCCCGCCGCGGGCATGGCCATGATCATGGCCCGCATGATCGTGATTATGACCTTCGTGATCGTGATGGTCATGGCCCGCGTGATCGCCGTGGTCGTGATGATCGTGCGCGCCACGGTCATGCGCGGGTGCTGCGTTTCCGGCAAAGGGCGAGACCGAATAACCGAGCCCCGTCACCTTCTTCTCGATCGCCTTGAGGTCGCTGCTGCCGTCATGCCGGACGGTCATCGTGCCTGCCATCACCGAGACGGAAACATCGGCGACACCGGCAACGCGTCTGACCGCGGTATCGATCTTGGTCGCACAGGAGGCGCAATCCATGCCGCCGACCCGGTATCGTGTCTCGCTCGTCTCAACCATCATCCGCTTCCTTGTCAAACAGAAGCATCCCTCCTACATCCTCTAGCGACTAGAGGTGCAAGAGAGAAATCATGAAAAAGATCACGATCGGTGAAGCTGCGCGCCGGAGCGGCGTCAAGGTGCCGACGGTGCGTTACTATGAAAGCATCGGCCTGCTCGCGGCCCCGAGCCGCAGCGAAGGCAACCAGCGCTCCTTCGAGCCCACCGATATCAACCGCCTCGCCTTCATCCGCCATGCCCGTGAACTCGGCTTCGAGATCGAGGCGATCCGCACGCTGCTCACCCTGCAGGACGATCCGCACCAATCCTGCGCCTCGGCCGACGCCATCGCCAAGGCCCGCCTCATCGAGGTCGAGCAGCGCATCCGCAGCCTGATGGCGCTGAAGGCCGAGCTCGAAACCATGGTGGAAGGCTGCGGCCACGGCCGCGTCGACCAATGCCGCGTCATCGAGGTGCTCGCCGATCACGGCCAGTGCACGCATCCGCACCACTGATCCCTGCCCTTGCAGGCAATCCCAGCCCGCGCCAAAACTGCATGCAGACAGAATCGGGCGAGATATCAATGAACCAGAAGCAGATTGCCATCATTGGCGGCGGCCCGGCGGGCCTTGCGGCCGCCGAACTGCTCTCGCTCTCCGGTCATGCGGTGACGGTCTACGACGCCATGCCGACCCTCGCCCGCAAATTCCTGCTGGCCGGCAAGTCGGGTCTCAATATCACCCATTCCGAGGATTATGCCCGCTTCACCACACGCTTCGGCACCGCCGCCGCCCCTCTGCGCCCCGCGCTCGATGCCTTTACCCCTGACGATATCAGGGATTGGGCCACGGGCCTCGGGACCGAGACCTTCGTCGGCTCGTCCGGCCGGGTCTTTCCGACGGTGATGAAGGCGTCTCCCTTGCTGCGCGCCTGGCTCAGGCGATTGGAGGCGCAGGGCGCCACGCTGCGCACTCGCCATCGCTGGATCGGTTTTGCCGACGAGGGTTACACTTTCGAAACGCCCGAAGGGCGCAGCATCGTCTATTGCGACGCAGCCCTGCTGGCGCTCGGCGGCGCAAGCTGGCCGCGCCTCGGCTCCGATGCAAGCTGGCTGCCCTGGCTCTCGGAGAGGGGCGTGGAGATCGATGCCTTCCAGCCCGCCAATTGCGGCTTCGTCGTCGACTGGAGTCAAAACTTCAGCGATCGTTTCGCCGGCGAGCCGGTGAAGTCGGTCACCGCCACATCGGAAACCGGCACCTTTCCCGGCGAATTCGTCATCACTGCAAGCGGCATCGAGGGCAGCCTGGTCTATGCCCATGCGGCGAGCCTCCGCGACCAACTGCTGAACCGTGGCTGCGCTGTCCTGACGCTCGACCTCGCCCCGGGCCGAACGATCGAAAGGCTGACCCACGACCTCAAGCGGCAGGACGCCAAATCGAGCTTTTCAAACCGCCTGCGCAAGGGAGCCGGCCTCGACGGCGTCAAGGCGGCGTTGCTGCGCGAACACGCTCCCGAGCGCGACCGGACCGATCCGGAACGTCTTGCCGGCATGATCAAGGCCCTGCCGGTGCCGGTGATCGAAACCCGGCCGATCGCCGAGGCGATCTCGTCGGCGGGTGGCATCCGCTGGAGCGGCGTCAACGAAGACTACATGTTGAAGGCACTGCCGGGCACTTTCGCCGCCGGCGAGATGCTCGACTGGGAAGCGCCGACAGGCGGCTATCTCCTCACCGCCTGCCTGGCGACCGGCCGGGCGGCCGCGCGCGGCATCGAGGCCTGGTTGCGGCGCTAGGTTCGGTGGTCGCAGCGCTTGGACAAGCTTGCTGCTCAATCGGCCGCCAGCGCCGGCCGATTGCCAACCAGCCGCTTTTCCATCAGACTATGCTGACGTTCGGTGGGAGGAGCCGATGCACGAACACTCAGCACACGCCGAGCACGTCTACACGTCTGCCCAGCGCGATTCCGCCGCAGCCAGTTCCCCGGTTGTTGCCTCATGGCGGCGATGCATGACCATGCATCAGCTCGCCCCCGAGGACGCACGGGCGCCGTTGCGCCTTACCGACCAGGAATTCCAGAGCGCGCGCGAGCAGTCCGAGCAGCTGATCGCCAGCGCGACGGAAGAGCTCGACCGTCTCTTTACGACAGTGGGCAAAGCCGGCTGCTGCCTGCTTCTAACCGACAAGAACGGCATTGCCCTGGAGCGCCGTGGGGCTGCCGGCGACGACAAGGAATTCCGCGAACTCGGCCTCTGGACCGGCTCGGTCTGGACCGAGGCGAGCATCGGCACCAATGGCATCGGCACCGCCCTTGCCGACGAGCGCGCCGTCGCCATCTTCCGCGATCAGCATTTCTTCTGCACAAATACCAGCCTCAGCTGCACGACGGCGCCGATCCGCGATCATTGTGGCCGGCTGGCCGCGGCTCTCGATATTTCCACCTGCCGCGACGACGTCAACGAGATGACGCTGGCGATCCTGACGCAGACCGTGCGGGATGCGGCGATGCGCATTGAGCTCAACCTCTTCCGCTCGGCCTTTACGGGCGCCCGCTTCCTGATGGTCCCGGCCGGCGCCAATTCCGCCGCCGCCCTGCTTGCCGTCGACAGGCACGATCTGGTGCTCGGGGCGACGCGCGCCGCCCGCATCGCGCTGCAGTTGGACGACAAGCGCATCGCCGCCGGCATTCCGGCCGCCGATGCCCTGCATGAGGCCGGCGTTTCCCAGCAGGACGAGATCGTCGAGGCGGAAAAGGCGGCGCTGCTGCGGGCTCTGTCGCGTGCCGGCGGCAATGTTTCGCAGGCAGCCATAGCACTCGGCATCAGCCGCGCCACGCTGCACCGGAAGATGAAGAAGCTCGATCTCCACTGATCGGGCTGAAGGTTCCGCTGCTGCGGCAATCGTGAGCCCCTCCTGTCGCAGGTCTGCGACAGTGTGCGCTGCGGTATTGATCCCCCACCCTGTTCCCTTCGACAAAACACGCACATTTTCCTCCCACTGGTTCGTTTGGGAACCTGGATCATCATGGGAGGATGACATGCTTCATCAGAAAATCGTCGAGTCGCCATTCAAGCTGAAATACGGCAACTATATCGGCGGCGAATGGCGCGAGCCGGTCGAGGGCAAATATTTCGAAAACCTGACACCCGTCACCGGCGGCAAGCTCTGCGACATTCCCCGCTCCAATGAAAAGGACATCAATCTTGCCCTCGACGCCGCCCATGCGGCTAAGGAAAAATGGGGCCGCACCTCCGCCGCCGAGCGCTCCAACATCCTCATGAAGATTGCCCAGCGCATGGAGGACAAGCTGGAATTGCTCGCCCAGGCCGAGACCTGGGACAACGGCAAGCCGATCCGCGAAACCATGGCCGCCGACATTCCGCTGGCGATCGACCACTTCCGCTACTTCGCCTCCTGCATCCGCGCCCAGGAAGGTTCGATCGGCGAGATCGACCACGATACCGTCGCCTATCACTTCCATGAGCCGCTCGGCGTCGTCGGTCAGATCATCCCGTGGAACTTCCCGATCCTGATGGCCACCTGGAAGCTGGCGCCGGCACTCGCCGCCGGCAACTGCGTCGTACTGAAGCCCGCGGAGCAGACACCCGCCTCGATCCTGCTGTGGGCCGAACTTGTCGGCGATCTCCTGCCGCCGGGCGTGCTCAACATCGTCAACGGCTTCGGCCTCGAAGCCGGCAAACCGCTGGCGACCAGCCCCCGCATCGCCAAGATCGCCTTCACCGGCGAAACGACGACCGGCCGGCTGATCATGCAATATGCCAGCCAGAACCTCATTCCGGTGACGCTGGAGCTCGGCGGCAAATCGCCGAACATCTTCTTCGCCGATGTGATGGCCGAAGACGACGATTTCCTCGACAAGGCGCTCGAAGGCTTTGCGATGTTTGCCCTCAACCAGGGCGAAGTCTGCACCTGCCCGAGCCGCGCCCTCGTCCAGGAATCGATCTATGACCGCTTCATGGAAAAGGCCGTCAAACGCGTCGAGGCGATCAAGCAGGGCAACCCGCTCGACAGCGCGACGATGATCGGCGCCCAGGCCTCGTCGGAGCAGCTGGAAAAGATCCTCGCCTATCTCGACATCGGCAAGCAGGAAGGCGCCGAGGTGCTGACCGGCGGCGCGCGCAACGATCTCGGCGGCGAACTGGCGAACGGCTACTACGTCAAGCCGACGATCTTCAAGGGCCACAACAAGATGCGTGTGTTCCAGGAGGAGATCTTCGGACCGGTGGTTTCGGTCACGACCTTCAAGAACGAGAAGGAAGCGCTCGAAATCGCCAATGACACGCTCTACGGCCTCGGCGCCGGTGTCTGGAGCCGCGACGCCAATCGTTGCTACCGTTTCGGCCGCGAGATCCAGGCCGGCCGCGTCTGGACCAACTGCTACCACGCCTACCCGGCTCATGCCGCCTTCGGCGGCTACAAGCAGTCCGGCATCGGCCGTGAAACCCACAAGATGATGCTCGAGCATTACCAGCAGACCAAGAATATGCTGGTGAGCTACAGCCCGAAAGCACTCGGCTTCTTCTGAGAGCAGCCAATGGTGATATGATGAAAGCCTTCTCCCCGACACGGGGAGAAGGTCTTATCTTTAGAGCACCACGCATTCCGTAGGACGCTCTAACACATTGAATTTGCCTACAATCTTTCCGAAAATCGATCCGATTTTCGGGGTTATGCGCTGGAGGAGACAGCCATGGAAACCACCGTCAACGGCGAAGAGCGTGTTCTGGCAACCGACACAGCCCTCGATTTGATCGCAGAAATCAAGCGGGATCATCCCGAGATCCTCTTCCACCAGTCCGGCGGCTGCTGCGACGGCTCCTCACCCATGTGTTATCCGGCCAACGAATTTACGATCGGCGACAGCGACGTCAAGCTCGGCGAGATCGGCGGCGTACCGGTCTATATCAGCGCCAGCCAGTTCGAGGCGTGGAAGCATACGCAGCTGATCATCGACGTCGTACCCGGCCGCGGCGGCATGTTCTCTCTCGACAATGGCCGGGAGAAGCGCTTCCTCACCCGTTCCCGCCTCTTCGGCGGCGGCGAGGCTTGCGCAGTACCTGACGTGAAGGTCAGGGCGGTTTAATGCCGTCGCCTTATCGAGTACGAATTTTGCCTGTAGTATTCCCATAGTACCTGCTCTCCACAGCTCTTTGCTACTCTCCGCCAGTTGGTTTCAAAGGGAGGAAACGATGCCAGCCTCAAAGATCCTGATGATAACAGGTGATTTCACCGAAGATTACGAAACGATGGTGCCGTTCCAGACGCTGCTCGCCTGCGGCTACACGGTCGACGCCGTGTGCCCCGGGAAGAAGGCCGGCGATACCGTCGCCACCGCCATCCACGATTTCGAGGGCGACCAGACCTATTCCGAAAAACGCGGTCATAATTTCGCGCTGAACGCCACCTTCGACAGCGTGCGCGCCGAAGATTACGATGCGCTCGTCATCCCCGGGGGCCGCGCACCCGAGTATCTTCGCCTCAATGCCGACGTCATCAAATCCGTGCGGCACTTCTTCGACGCCGGAAAACCCGTCGCCGCTATATGCCACGGCGCGCAGCTGCTTGCCGCTGCCGGCGTTTTGAAGGGCCGCACCTGCTCGGCCTATCCCGCCTGCCGGCCGGAAGTCGAACTTGCCGGCGGCATTTATGCCGACATATCAATCAGCGATGCAGTCTCGGACGGCAATCTGGTCACGGCGCCCGCCTGGCCGGCGCATCCGTCGTGGCTGCGCCAGTTTATGGCCGTACTCGATGCCGCAGCCCTGCTGGAAACCAACGCCGCCTGAGAAGGGTGACACGGGGAGGACGACATGTGTGAACTGTTCATCAAGGCGGATGCGCGACTTTGGGAAAGCGCCACCCGGTCGCTGCGCATCGATGGCATGGTCACCAGCGTCAGGCTGGAGAACTTCTTCTGGTCGAAGCTGGAGGAGATCGCCCGGCGCGACGGTATGAATGTCGTCCAGCTGATCACCCGGCTCCATCATGAATCGATCGATGCCGGCCATGATCTCGGCAACTTCACGTCCTTCCTGCGAGTCTGCTGTGCCCGCTATCTCGACCTGCAGCTCACCGGCGACATTCCGGCAGACGTCAGCCGTCCAATCTCCGGCCTCGACGCACCTGTCATCCTCGGCCGCGAACGGGCGAAGTATCATTGAAAGCCAGGCCCGACAGGACTATCGGGCAATGAGAACGGAACTGCCCGCGGATAGCTTCGCCGGCAGTTCCGCAAGACGTCTCGACATTACCCCTGCGGTGGTCTTGCACTGCGGCGCAGGCTGGATCAACAATGCGCGGCATCGTCCAGCACCGGCACCATCAGGAGATCGATTGCCATGAATAGCCAGAAAGCGGTGATCGTCACCGGAGCCGGCGGCAACCTCGGCAGCGCCGTTGTCCGCGAGCTTGCGAGCGCCGGCGCGAAACTCGTCTGCATGAACCGTTCGAGTCAGGAACTGGAAGCCTTGGCCGTCGATCTTCCTGCCTCTACCGAGTTTCTGTCGATCGCGGGGACGGATCTCACCGACTATGCCTCCTGCGCTGCCGCCGTCGCCCGGGCCGTCAAGCGCTTCGGCGGCGTTGGCGCCTTGGTCAATACCGTCGGCGGCTTCCAGATGGGACCGGTCGGCCCGGATGCCCCCGCCCAATGGGACACGATGATGACCGCAAACGCCCGCACTGCGCTGACGATCAGCGCCGCAGTTCTCCCGACCATGAAGGCATCAGGCTACGGCCGCATCGTTCATGTCGCTGCCGCGCCCGGCCTGAAGGCCGGCGCCAATCAGGCCGCTTACGCCGCCTCGAAAGCCGCCGTCATCCGGCTGACGGAAGCGCTCGCCGCCGAATGCCGCGACGACCGCATCACCGCCAACTGCATCCTGCCCGGGACGATCGACACGCCTGAGAACCGCGCCGCCATGCCCAATGCGAAAACGGACGGCTGGGTATCGCCGCAATCGATCGCCCGCCTCATCGCCTTCCTGATTTCGCCGGCCGCAGCCGTCGTCACTGGCGCAGCAATCCCGGCGACCGGCCGCGAATAATAGAAGACGCGGCGTGAGCGGCAGCCGCAACGCGCTGCAACCGCCCGCGCCGAGCTTTGACCGGGTCTCACCTTACCCTCTGTTTCGGCGGCAGTCCCTTGTCGGGAGCAATGGGTGATAAGAATAGGGAGACCTGCAAGTTTTAGTCAGTGACACACGATCTGGCTTGAGCTTCGCTTCGCCTTGAGGCAGCCTCGTCTCCGCCTGCTCATGTGACGGGCACAAGACAGCAGGCGGACACAATGGTCTTGAGGATCGCATTGCGGCGGCATTTGCCAGAAGGCGGGTGGTTTCGATGACGGACGGTCCGGCATTGCGCGCTGTCGGCGCAAGCAGCCTGATACGCGAGGAATGGTTCCTCGGCGTCAGCGTCGCGACGAGCTTGGCGTTTCTTGTTTTCCAGGAGCAGCTCTTCGGGCAGCTTTCCGATCCGCTTTGGTTCACTGTCGTTTTCGCGTGGCTGTTCGCTGCCGTCCTTGGTTCCGCTCTGTCGGTTGTCCGGCACGCGGATCATTTGGCGGAGCGGCTGAAGGAGCCTTACGGCACGCTCATTCTGACACTTGCCATCACCTCAATCGAGGTGATGGCAATATCAGCCGTCATGCTTCACGGCGAAAACAATCCGACGCTTGCGCGCGACACCCTGTTTGCGGTCGTCATGATCATTCTGAACGGCATGGTCGGCCTGTCCTTGCTGCTCGGCGCCTGGCGGCGACCGGAACAGCAGCATAATTTGCAGGGCGCCAACGCCTATCTCGGAGTGATCGTGCCGCTGGCGACCTTGAGCCTGGTGATGCCGACATTTCTTGCAGGCCCGGACGGACAGCATCCGTCGGCAGCAAGACAACTGATACTGGGCGTCATATCGGTCGGCCTTTACGCCACGTTTCTGTTTCTGCAGACCGGCCGCCATCGGGACTATTTCGCTGACGACACCGACCGTCACGAACCTCGCGGCGGACATGTCCCTCACCATGGACCGGTCTGGCCTCATGCCATTCTGCTTGTCGCCTATATGGGGCCTGTCGTCTTCCTGGTCGAACAGCTTGCGCGGCCGATAGACTACATCATCGAAACCCTGCACGCGCCAACCGCATTTGGCGGTGTTGTCATGGCCGTCCTTGTCGCGACGCCCGAGGCAATCAGCGCCGTGCGTGCATCCATCGCCAACAATCTTCAGCGTTCCGTCAACATCTTCCTTGGTTCGGTATTGTCAACGATCGGGCTGACGGTGCCGGCGATGCTTGTTGTCAGTCAACTCTACGGACACCCCGTGACACTCGGCCTGGAGCATGGAGATCTGGTGATGCTGCTGCTCACTCTTGCGGTCAGCATCATCACCTTTGCCAGCGGCCGCACGCATCTGATGCAGGGTGCCGTCCACCTGGTGCTTTTCCTGGCTTACGTGCTGCTCATTTTCCAGCAATGACACCAGGCCGTGCAAGACCAGGAAGGCAAAGGGTTCCGCGCCACCGCTGTCTTCCGCTATGCTGACAAAGGCTATTGCACCGCTTGCAGGCATTGCACCGCGGGATAGACGTGACGATACGGAGACTGGACTTGAGCTCACTGTTGCTTGGCGGGCTTGTATTTGTTTTTCTGTCGGCGGCAACATCGATAGGAATGATGGTGCGCGGCCGCTTGCCCGATCATCATCTCAGCTCGGAATCCAAGGACGTCATCAGGCTGGCGACCGCGGTGGTGGGGACGCTGTCCGCCTTGGCGCTCGGCCTGCTGATCGCATCCGCCGAATCGGCCTATGACAATGCCGAGGTGGAAATGAGAACGGCGGCAGCGCGGGTTCTCCTGCTGGATCGCGTCATGGCGCAATACGGCCCGGAAACCGACGATGCGCGCCGGCTGCTGCGCCAACTCATCGAAAGACGGCTGAGCCGCGGCTGGACTGCCGAGACCACCGACGCGTCGTCCGGCAAGGCACTTGGAGAATATCAGGATATCGAGGCCGTTCAGGGCGACCTTCGATCCTTGTCGCCCAGGGATGCCGTCCAGCGCTCTCTCCAGACGCGCGCTCTTGATGTCAGCGGCATGGTGGCGGAAACCCACTGGCTGCTGGTCGAATCCGGCAGCGAGGGCCTGCCCTGGGCATTTCTCGCCGTTCTCGTCTGTTGGCTCTCCCTGCTTTTTGCGACTTTCGGATTGCAGGCGCCACCGAACCCGACGGTGATGTCAATTCTCCTTGTTTGCGCTCTCTCTGTCGCCGGCGCGGTCTTCCTGGTCTCGGATATGGCCAATCCGTATATCGGGCTGGTCCGCGTTTCCGACGCACCCTTGCAGTCCGCCATAGAACGGCTCGGGAAACCGTAACCGCGGTACACGCCCCGGCCTCGGCTAGTCCGGCCCCAACACAGTTCAATTGTGCACCAAGGGCTATTGCAATTTTTAGCAATGCCGCGACATAATATCGCATGCCTAAAACCTTCGGCAGGTCGATTGGGGGCCGCCGTCGAGGCACGCATGAAGACGACAGCGCCGCGCGTCTTTCAGACATGCAAGGGACGCTGTCGCATTTTGAATTGCAGCATCATTTATCCTTCAATCGATTCCGATTGAAGGAATTATGCAGTGGGCTCTTGACCTGTCGAGGCGGCGGCAATGTGTGGGAGATTGCATCAGGATCTGCGACTTTTTTTGACATTTGCCGGCATGGCCATTCTCGCCGGCTGTGGGGAGAGCGGCAACAGCTATATTCCCCCACCGCTGCCTGCGGTTCGGGTCGCGCAGCCGGTCCAGCAAGCGGTGACGCTCTATTTCGAGCTCACCGGCAATACTGCGCCGCTCAATGCCGTCGATATCGAGGCGCGCGTCCAGGGCTATATCCAATCCATCGACTACCAAGACGGCATGATGGTGAAGAAGGGCACCAAGCTTTTCGGCATCGAGCGCGACACCTATCAGGCGCAACTGGATCAGGCGAAGGCGTCACTCGCCTCGCAGCAGGCCTCCCAGGTCGGCGCAAAACAGGAGTATGACCGCCAGCTCAATCTGTCGAAGCAACAGGTCACCACCCAGACCGCTGTCGACAGCGCCAAGGCGACCCTCGACGAGGCGAATGCCGCCATCCTCAACGCCCAGGCCAATGTCGAACTCGCGACCATCAATCTCGGCTATACCGAAGTGCTCGCCCCCTTCGACGGCATCGTCACCGATCACCTCGTCGATATCGGCACGCTGGTCGGCGTGTCCGGCCCCACCAAACTCGCCAGCATCGTCCAGACCGATCCGCTTTATGCCTATTTCAGCGTCAGCGAAACGCAGGTGCTGATGATCAAGGAAGCCATGGCAAAACAAGGACATACTTTCAGGCAGACGGACCTTCCGAGCATACCGGCGGAGATCGGGCTGCAGACGGAAGAAGGTTACCCGCACAAGGGGCATCTCGACTACGCATCACCTCAGCTCGACGCCTCCACGGGCACGCTTCAAGTCCGTGCCCTGTTCGACAACAAGGATCACGCCATGTTGCCGGGCCTCTTCGTCAGAGTTCGGGTGCCGGTCGGCCACAACGACAAGGCTCTGCTGGTGCGCGACGATACGATCGGAACGAACCAGCTCGGCAGCTACGTGCTGGTTCTCGGCAAGGACGACGTCGTCGAACAGAAGCAGATCAAGACGGGCCAGCGTGAAGGTCCGCTTCGGGTCAT
This sequence comes from Rhizobium sp. BT04, assembly GCF_030053135.1. NCBI lineage: Bacteria > Pseudomonadati > Pseudomonadota > Alphaproteobacteria > Hyphomicrobiales > Rhizobiaceae > Rhizobium > Rhizobium sp. BT04. The sequence continues at coordinate 2,462,226 of NZ_CP125652.1, forward strand.
CCAGTCCGGCCTCGATCCGGCTGACTGGGTGGTGACCCAAGGTATCCAGCAGGCCATTCCCGGCAGCAAGGTCACGCCGGAGAAGATGGAAATGAACCCGACGGCCAACGCCGCCGGCGATGCTGAGGCCAAAACCACGACGCAATGAATTCGCCGCCATGCTTCATCTGAAAGTCTGAGGACAACAGCATGATCTCGCGTTTCTTCATCGAGCGACCGGTACTCGCCAACGTCCTGGCATTGGTCTTCGTGCTCGTCGGCGCGGTCGCCCTGTTCCAGCTGCCTGTGGCGCAATATCCGAATGTCGTTCCGCCGACGGTGCAGGTGACGACGCGTTTTCCCGGCGCCAGCGCCCAGACCCTCGTCGACACCGTGGCGCTGCCGATCGAGCAGCAGGTCAACGGCGTGCAGGACATGCTCTACATGCAGTCGACCAGCGCCAGCGACGGCACATATTCGCTGATCGTCACCTTTGCCATCGGAACGGATCCGGATCAGGCCCAGGTTCTGGTGCAGAATCGCGTCGCCATCGCAATGTCGTCGCTTCCCGAAGCGGTGCAGCTTCAGGGCGTCACGACGCAGAAGAAATCAACGGCGATCCTGGGCTTCGTCAGCTTGACCTCGCCCGACAGCCGCTATGACAGCCTGTTCCTGTCGAACTACGCCGTCATCAACCTGCAGAACGAACTCGCCCGCCTGCCGGGTGTCGGCAATGTCACCGTGTTCGGCGCCGGCCAGTATGCCATGCGGATCTGGATGGATCCGAACCTGCTGCAGGCACGCGGCCTGACGCCGCAGGACGTCGTCAATGTCGTGCAGCAGCAGAGCCAGGAGGTTGCCGCCGGCCAGATCGGCATTCCGCCGGTGCCGAAGGGGCAGGTCTTCCAATACACGCTGAACGTCAATGGCCGGCTGAACGAGGCCGCCGACTACGAGAACATCGTCGTCAAGGTCGAGAGCGGACAGGGCGGCCGCATCACCCGTGTCCGCGATATCGGCCGCGTCGAACTCGGCGCCCAGACCTACAGCCAGTCCTTCATGCAGAACGGCCGGCCGGCGGCCGGCATCGGTATTTTTCAATTGCCGGAGGCCAACGCCATCGCAGTGGCGCAGGCGGTCAGCGCAAAAATGGAAGAGCTCTCGAAGAGCTTCCCGGCGGGCCTTGAATATCACTTGCCGTTCGACACGACGAAATTCGTCGAGGCCTCCATCGACGAGGTTTACGTCACCTTGATCGAGGCCGGCATTCTCGTTCTCATTGTCATTCTCGTCTTCCTGCAGGATTGGCGGGCAATGCTGGTGCCGGCGACCACCGTTCCGGTCACCATCATCGGCGCCTTCGCGGCCATGGCCGCATTGGGCTTCACCGTCAATTTGTCGACGCTGTTTGCCATCGTTCTCGCCATCGGCATCGTCGTCGACGATGCCATCGTCATTGTCGAAGGTGTGGCCCGGCACATCGAGGCCGGCATGTCCGGCCGAAAGGCCGCCGAGAAGGCGATGGAGGAATTGCTCGGCCCTGTCATCGGCATTACGCTGGTACTGATGGCGGTTTTCATTCCGGCCGCTTTCCTGCCCGGCCTGACCGGCCAGCTCTACCGGCAGTTCGCCCTCGTGATTGCCGCGACCGCGCTGATCAGCGCGATCAATGCGGTCACCCTGAAACCGACGCAATGCGCGCTTTGGCTGCGCCCGCCGGCGCCGCCCGAGAAACGCAACATCCTCTATCGCGGCTTCAACAGTGTCTACGACAAAGGCGAACGCGGCTATGCCGGGTTGATCGGATCGATGACCCGTCATGCCGGCATGATGGCGATCGCGGCACTTGTGCTGATCGCGGTCGCCGTCTGGGGCCTCGCCCGCCTGCCGACCGCATTCCTGCCCATCGAGGATCAGGGTTATGTGCTGATCAGTACGCAATTGCCCGATGGCGCCTCGAAGGAGCGGACCGATGCGGTCATGGAAGAGGTCGGCAAGATCGCCGAGGCCACCCCTGGCGTCGATCAGGTACTCACCATCAGCGGCCTCTCCGTTCTCGACAACAATGCCAGCCTGCAGAATGCCGGCGTCGCCTATGTCGTTCTCAAGGATTGGGACGAACGCGGCAAGGAGAAAGGACAGGACCTGCTGTCGATCTATCAGCATTTGAACGACGCGCTGCAGCATGTGCTGACCGCCAAAACGCTGGTGGTCGTTCCGCCTCCGATCCAGGGCGTCGGCAATGCCAACGGCTTTACCATGCAGGTGGAGCTCCGCAACGGCGTATCCGACTATCCGCTGCTGCAATCGCTTGCCGATACAATCGTCAGGAACGGCAATGCCCAATCATCGCTGCAGAGGCTGAGCACGCCGTTTCGCTCGAACGTGCCGCAGCTTGCAGTATCCGTCGATCGCATCAAGGCGGAGAGGCTGGGAATTACCGTGGGGCAGGTCTTCTCCGCACTCTCCGGCTATGTCGGATCGAGCTATGTGACCCAGTTCAACAAATTCGGCCGCACCTTCCAGGTCTATGCACAAGCCGCTTCCGATTTCCGTGTCAGCCCTGACGACATCCGCAATCTGAAGGTCAAGGCGGGCGACGGGACGATGGTGCCGCTCGGCACCGTCGTCGATGTCACCGCGACGCGAGGCCCCTCGCTGATCAGCCTCTACAATCTCTATCCCACCGCCACCATCGTCGGTGGACCGGCCGCCGGTTTCAGCTCCGGCCAGTCGCTCGCGGTCATGGAGCAAATCGCCGATCAGACGCTGCCGACAGGGACGGGCTTCGAATGGACGGCGCTCTCCTATCAGGAGAAGGCCGTGGGCGGGCAGATCTACTTCATCTTCGCGCTCGCCATGCTGCTCGTTTATTTTGTGCTCGCCGGCCAATATGAAAGCTGGATCCTGCCGCTGGCGGTCATATCAGCCGTGCCGCTTGCTTTGCTCGGCACGGTGGCGGCACTCACGGCAGCCGGCGTCGCCAACAATCTCTACACGCAGATCGGCCTCATCCTGCTGATTGCGCTGGCAGCCAAGAATGCCATCCTCATCGTCGAATATGCGCGGGAAAAACGGGCGGAAGGCCTGGAAATCCTGGAGGCGGCGGTCGAGGCGGCCCGGCTGCGTTTCCGGCCGATTCTGATGACGTCCTTCGCCTTTATCCTCGGGGTCCTGCCGCTGGTGCTGGCGACGGGCGCCGGCGCATCGGCCCGTAAGTCGATCGGCATATCGGTCTTTAGCGGCATGATCGCCTCGACCTGCCTCGCCATCCTCTTCGTTCCCTCCTTCTACGTGCTGCTGCAGCGCCTCGAGGAATACTGGAAGCGGCGCGGCGCGACCGCAAACACGGCCGCGAGCGTGGCGGAGCCGGAGATATCGAACGTCCGGTAAGGCGATCGCAGCATTATTGGACGATCACCTGCACATAGACGTTGCCGCTCTTGGCGTAATAATACCCGCCGCATCGGTAATAATAGCCGCCGTAATAAGGACCATAGCGGCAGCCCGCCGGAAGCACGGCAATGGTCGTCGTCGTGCGTGTGACGACCCGCCGCGTCGTCCGGCGGGCCACGCCCGCATAAGAGAGCGGCGTCAGCGGCCTGCCGATGACAGCGCCCGCCGGCGTGGCCAAGCCGATCGGCACCGGCATGGACCCCTGCCCCTCGATGTGAAAGCCGGTGAATGTCAGAACACCGGCCAGGCCGAGGGCGAAAAACAGCTTCCTATAGGTCATTTTACCTCTCCTACATCGGCAGCCTCAGGCAACTCATCAAGCGATTGCAGCTCACTGAGATCGACTGTCTTGGCGCTGGCTGGAACCTCGATGGTGTAGGAAACGGCCGCGACATCCGCTCCACTTTTGAAATCGCTGATTTCGAGCGTGTATTGCGGCGCCTGGACGACATGTTTGCTGGTGATGACATAACGGCGGGGTATCGGTTGCGGGCCGCTCTGTATCCATATCTGCCAGTCGATCTCGGCTGTCCGGAAGGCCAGATATTCGCATTCGACCCCGTCCACGAAAGCGCTGGAAATATGCTTGCCCTCGGTCACATCGGACATCAGCGTGTCGTAGACGTTGGTGGACAGCAGATCGGCGCCGGGAGCCTCGACGCCGGCGGTCATCAGCCTGTCGATCAACTCATCGAGCGAACCTTTGCCATCGATCTTGGCATAGGCGTCGAGATTCTTGCCATGCACCGTCAGCGACGAACCGTCGAAACTGACGTCGAGGTCGGCAAAGCCGCCGGTCCTGGTGACGCGCAACTTGTCGGGACGCGTCAGGTTGGCCGTGCCCGAGCTTACGAACTGGAGTTTCTCGAAGGCAGGCGTTACCGCTTCGAGCGACGATTGGTAGGTGAAGGATATCGTCTTCTGCGCCGTCAGAAAATCGGACATCGTCTTGAGCAGGGCTTTCGCATCATCCGCCCATGCGTTGCCCGCCGGCGCGAGGCTGGCGGCAAGCGAAGTATAGAGGAGGATCCGCTTCAATCGCGGCAAAGAGAAAGTCGATGACATGGCAATGCCTTTCGTTGGTGTCGTCATTGATTTCATCGAATTGCAGATGGCGGCTGCCGGACCTGCCGCAGCCGGACATGAAATGTGAGAGATGCAATGCATGCATGCGGAAAAACGGCCGTCAGCCGGCCTTTGCAGGATCGCGCACCGAATTTCTCGCTGGCGCGCGATGAACTCTTTCAGAGTGCAAATTTCAAACGCGCACTACAATCCCGAGGTCAACACGCGATGGCAGGCCGGTGACACGCGTTGCAGATTGTCGCGCAGGCAGGCAATGCCCCGCCCTCCGCCTAAAGGCACCTGCGGCACAGGGCCTGGAAGTCCGCTCCGCAGGTTTCCCGCAGGATCATCACTTCCTCACGTGGGGAGAAGGCCGGCATCATTGCCCGAGGGGCCGGCGTAATCGCACCGGTGGCAGCCGCATCGCCAGTCGTCGGCGCCGACGATCCCCCCAATGCTGCAACCGCTTGCTGACATGGCGTCGATAGAGCAGCGTTATGCTGTTGCAGACAGCTGAGCGCCGCTGCACCTCCCGGCGTGACACCGGAACATTGCGCCATGAAATCGCGCTGGCAGGCCGATTTGACCGCATTTCGCTGCGCCTGCGTCGGTTGAGCCGCCGGCGTGCCGGTCGCAGGCGCCGGGGCGGTCACTGCTGTATTTGCAGGTGCAGTCGGCGTTGGCTCCGCGGATGTCGATTTAGGTTTGACGTTCACCGCCGAAACTGCTTTCCGGCAGCCCGCCGAAAGCGTCGCGCTATGCTGCTGCAGACAGGTGAGTGCCTCGATGCCTCCCGGTGTCACCCCGGAGCATTTTGCGATGAAATCGGAGCGGCACTCTGCCCTGATGGCATCGCGCTGCTCTTCGGTCGGCGCTTGCGCTGAAGCAATCCCGGCGAAGAACACCACCGCGCAGAACGCGGACAACCCGGAGATTACCGATAGAAGACGACGCCTCCGATACGGAGAGGTCGGTAGAGAAGATCGAAATTTTCGCATGATTCCCCCCTATAAATCTCTGATCTACTTCATGAAATCGGAATGCCCTCTGAATAGGATAATAGGCGCCGCCGAATGGGCGGACGTTGCTTGCTTTCATGGAAATATAAGAAGCGCCTGATCTACGTATATTAGAATATTATCTCTTTAGCAACTATCTAGTCGCCGCGCGAAGATCGATCGCAACTCGGAGGACTATCGTTTCTGACGTCTAGCAACGCAAAAGCCCGCACGCGGCGGGCATTTGTGTAGCTTATCTTTGAAGGCATTTGGTTGCGGGGGCAGGATTTGTGGTTTTCTGTCCCGCCGCGTCGGCTTCGCCTTCTTGCGGGCCTCTGACGAGGCGTTAACTCCTCGACCCATTACCAAACAAAAAGCCCGCTTTGCAGCGGGCCTTTTTGTTTGGTTGCGGGGGCCTGATCGCACAGAGGCTTGTAAAATTGGTCGAGATTCGAGGGTGTCTCTGAGGCGTAACGCTTATTTATCGAACTCATGTCATTCGTGGCGGATTGCGGCTTCCCTGTCAGCACAGGGTGTCCGCGACTTGAATCGAAATCTCCCGGATGTGCTGACGGAAAACCTGTAGGAAGTCCCTGAAGTTATCGAACCCGAGCAGTTGGCAGCCGACTCGCAAACGGTCGCGTCTTCTGCCACTTCGACAACGGCATTCCGGACGGCATCCGCACCGATGTGGACGGAACTCTGGTCGAGCGCAGCCGATGGCGTCTTTTCCTTCGACACGACGGGGAAACTGATCGGCAAGATCCGTGTCCCCCTGACGGTTGCAAACCTCACCCTTCGGCGGGCCCAAACGCAACCACCTCTTCATCGCCGCCACCCGCTCACTCTATTCGGTCTACGTCGCAGCAACCGGCGCCCAGACGCGTAGGCTGGCGAACTGGCGCCTATATCGGGCCACCCGGCGGACACGGCACGTTCCTACTTCCTGTATGACGGGATTCTCATCGAGGCGTGCCCCCGGCGGCCGTCGCCCTATCTGGCTATTGGCAGGGCACTGAAACAATGCGAGCGCCGGCCCAAGCGCGACAGTTTAATAAGACTCCACTAACTTACGCTTAAGTTTTAGTTAAAATGCGATTCACTATGTTTGCAGATGATGGGCGACGTTTTCGGCAACTGACGCGTTAAGACGCCATGCAACAGATTTACCGCCAATGGCAGCTCTCTTCCCAGAACGCGATGAGCTACCGCGCCAAATTCATCCTGGCGACGGAGATCCTGAAATCCGATATGTCTTCTCGTGAAATCCGCCGAGCTGCCCGCCGTGTCGTTCGTGCGCTCGAAGCCGTCATCGATCTTCCTATTGCCGGCGCTGATGTACTGCGGACGGCGCGGGAGCATTTTGGAGCATTGACGGAACTCCTCGCAGCCACCGAACCCCAGCCAGCCGATGATGATGCGCATTGTCCCGAGCGGCGAGGGCCGCGACAGCAAGCTGATGCAACCCTTGGCCATGGGAGCCGGGAAGGCTTCGGCTCCTGACATGGCGCCGAGCGGGTTTGAGCTGACCCAGCAAGATCGCCACGTCGGTCAGCAAAGCGTGAACAGGCTAACCCTACGTCCGAACTGACCTCTCCAAAACCCTTGCCAGCCGTTGCGCGAATTTTCGGGGATCTTGTGGCCGCTCCCCGTCGAGAATGCGCGCTTGGTCGAGCAACAGGAACGTTGCGTCCTCTTGATAGGGCGCATCGTCCTCGACGGCCGCGATGGCTTTAATCACGGGATGTGCCAGGTTGATTTCGAGGATCGGTTTGGTGGCTCCCTGGAGACGGCCTGCGTTTTGCAGGATCTTTTCCATCTGCCTGTCATAGCCGTCCTCCGGCGCAACCAGGCAGACCGCGCTCTCCGTCAAGCGGTCGGATGCCCGAACATCGGCGACTTGACCGGCCAGTTTTTCTCTAGCGAAGCCAATAAATGTCGCCAAACCGGCGCTGTCCTGTTCGGGCGGCGTTTGATTGTCGAGCCTTGGAAATTGCGACAGATCCGCAGTTCCCTGCGTGATCGATTTGAACGCCTTTCCTTCGAATTCCGGCGCGTTCACCACCCAGAAGCTGTCGACCGAGTCTGTTAGCAGCAGCACTTCGATGCCTCGCGCCCGGAAACCTTCGAGCTGCGGCGACGCCTTCAGCTGGTCAAGGCTGCCACCCGCAAGATAGTAGATGGCATTCTGGCCTTCTTTGGCGTCTTTGACGTATTCGGCAAGTGAACGGTGCCCTTCCGGCGAAGCCGACGTGTGAAATCGTGCAAGCGCCATCAATTGCGCGCGCCGCTCGTAATCCTCGTAAATGCCCTCCTTCAAGACGGGTCCGAAATTCTCCCAGAACTTGAGATAGGTCTCCGGCTCGCTGTCAGCCAGTTTCTCGACCGCTGTGATAACCCTGTTGGTGACACCCTTGCGGATTGCCGCCAGGATGGGGCTCTCCTGGATCATCTCGCGGGAAACGTTGAGCGGCAGATCAGCCGTGTCGATCAGCCCTCGCACGAAGCGCAGATATCGGGGCATCAGTTCCGCATCGTCGGTGATGAAGACCCGCTTGACGTAAAGCTTCATCCTTCCTTTGCGTTCCGGATCAAACATGTCGAACGGCTGCGTTCCCGGTACAAACGCCAGGGCTGTGTATTCGTGCCGCCCCTCGGCACGAAAGTGCACGGTCAGGGCCGGTTCGTCGTATTGCCCAGAGAGGCCGCGGTAGAAGTCGGTGTAGTCTTCCTTGCTGACTTCGCTCTTCGATTTGGTCCACAGCGCAGTCCCGTCCGTTATCTGGACCGGCTCGCCACCGGGTTTGTCGATAATGCGGATCGCGACCGGGACGTGACCGGATTGTTCTTTGACGATTCTTTCGACGGTCCACCTTGAGGTGTACGTCTTGGCATCTTCCATCAGATGCAGGACGATGCGCGTACCGCGGGGTGGCGCTTCGACGAGGTTTGCCGCCTCGACACTATAGCTCCCCTTCCCGTCCGAGGACCATTTCCAGGCCTCCTCTGAGCCGGCGCGACGGGAAATCACATCGACATGCTCGGCGACCATAAAGCAGGAATAGAAGCCGACGCCGAACTGTCCGATCAATTGTGCGCCTTCAGCGGCCTTGTTTTCTGCGATCCGCTCCATGAACGCCCGCGTCCCCGACCTCGCGATCGTACCGAGCGCCTCAATCATCTCGTCACGCCGCATCCCGATGCCGTTGTCCTCCACGACAAGCTGCCGGCGCTCTTCATCAAGCCGCAGCGTGATGCGGCTCTCGGGATCGGCCGCCAGCAGCGACGGCGTCTCGATCGACTCATAGCGCAGCTTCTCGCAGGCATCGGCGCCATTCGAGATCAATTCGCGGAGGAAAACGCCCTTGTCCGAGTAAACGGAGTGGACCATCATCTGCAAAAGGCGGGCAACATCGGCCTCAAAGACGTGGCTTTCAGCGGTCTGTTCGACAGTTGTCGTCATGTGCTCGGATTCTCCAAAGAAATGCAATTTGCGCCGATCAATTGGCGAAACCAGGCTCAAAATTCAAGATCCAAAAACAGGTAGTCGCGGGCCGAAATATACCGTCGCGCAGTGCCATTTTCATTGCAACGGCTGAATGGCCGGTATGAAGACACATTGCATCAGTCCCTCGTTCCCTTGTGTGTGGCCCGAAGGTATCTATTGTCGACGAATACCGGGCGGTTGGGGAGTATGTAATGTCGGCAGTGCCGTTCTCAAAGATTTCGACGCCGCTCAACGCGCTGTTCGCTACAATCGGTCTCTTGGTCGTTGCTACACTGACGACGCAGGGCCTTAGTCGTCAGGAGAGGCTTGTCTTTGAGCTGCTACTTGGGGCAATTTGGCTGGCCTATGTCCTCCAATTGAGCGGCACATTGCTTTCACGGCGACACCGCTTGTCGGGCGGGATGCCGGCCCTCGTGATCGATTTACTCGCGGTTCTGGTTCCGGCTGCTGCATTCTTGTTCGTCGGGTCCCGTGATCGAAACCTCTATTGCGCCATTTGGCTTCTCAAGCCGTTGCGCGACTCGACCTTTTTCAGGCTGCTGGCAAAGGTGGTCGCGAATGAATCGCGCAATCTGCTTGGCGTGACATCGGTGTTCGGCATCGTTCTTTTTGGCGCTGCGTTGGCCGGTTATATCATCGAGCGAGATGCCCAACCCGAGAAATTCGGCAGCATTCCGCAGGCGATGTGGTGGGCGGTCGTAACGTTGTCGACGACCGGCTACGGTGACGAGATCCCTCAGAGCCTTGCAGGTCGAGTTCTGGCCGGATTGGTGATGATGAGCGGGATCGGTATTTTTGCACTTTGGGCCGGCATCCTCGCCACCGGCTTCTACGAAGAGGTTCGCCGCCAAGACTTCGTTCGCAACTGGCAGTTGGTAGCTGCCGTACCCCTGTTCCAGAAGCTTGGTTCCGCTGCACTGATCGAGATCGTTCGGGCGCTGCGAACGCGCATTGTCCCCGCTGGTGCCGTGATCTGCCGCAAGGGCGATATTGGCGATCAGATGTTCTTCATTGTCGAGGGGCGGGTCACCGTGGCGACACCCGACCATCCAGTGGAACTCGGTGCCGGAAACTTCTTTGGCGAGATGGCGCTGATCAGTGGCGAACCGCGCTCAGCGACGGTCAGCGCAGCAACCGAGGTATCGCTGCTGTCGCTCTATGCCGTGGATTTCCAGATGTTGTCGAGCAGTAGTCCGGAGATCGCGGAGACCATCCGCAAGACGGCGCTGGAGCGGCGGGGTGGGCCGCCGAAGGAATAATCCAAGCCTGATGGCTGCGGCATTGCCGCAGCCGGTGGGGTTACGCACTGACCGACTCATAGCGCAGGATGACTGCGCGGGCCGCCGTCGGCGGGGAGCGTCGGCCGGCTCATGATGCTGCTCCCTACGAGATTAATCTTCAGCGCCATATGCTGGACTTCGTCGAGGCAAACAGGGGGGCGAAGGAATGATCAAGGCGTCCCGCGCGACCATCGTTGTAGGCAGCCCGAGAGGCTAAATCACAAGGCCAGCGGCAGCTACGGCAAGTCTGAGGCCGATTATGCCCGCGTGATTGCTGCCTTCATCCACGCTCATCCACCCCCTGGTAAAGGAAGCAGTGCTGTTTCGATGTCCTTTCGGAGGTTCCCAGCGGGTCCATTATCGCCGCCTCTTTTGAGCAAAGGCAGCGTAAATGGACAGCTCGGAAAAATTGGTAAATCGAAGTCGTCCGAAGCGTCGCAATGGCAGCTTCGGGCCCCAAGCTCATTAAAGGCCTCTCCACACTTTGGAGAACAAGTTCGCGCCGTCTCCAATTGACCGCGTTCTCTTCGGACCTCGCCAGATTGTGAACTATTCGTAACTTGAAACACAACAGGCAAAGCGCTTTATCCAAGCGATGAATCCGAAGCACTTCATCTCGGCGATGAGCATCGCGGCTTTGGCGGCATGCTCGCATATCGAGCCGCTTGAGACGCCCCTCGCCCAGTCAGCAATTCAGCACCAGCCGCCTTTGACCGATCAGGCGGTGCAGTCGGTCGCGGTGCTGTCGGTGCAACTGCTCTTGCATGGGCCAACCCATCGACGGGCAGCGCGGGCGTAATCGAACAGATCGATGCCAGTAACGATGGGCCGAACGGATGTCGCGGTTTTGTAACTAGTCGGCAATCGCTCGACGGCATGACGCGCTTCAACGGCGTAGCCTGCCCGTCTGGGGACAGTTGGAAACTCGGCGGGCAATAGGGGTAGCGCTCGACGTCCGGTCTCGCGTCTAGGGCATCTCGGTCCATCGCTCGGAAAGCAGCGAGCAATCCATCCGGTACCGTATTGCCTGGAAGGAGCTGCTCGGCAATCGACCAGGGGAATATGTCTACGACTGGAAGAAGGCGCGGTCGGATCACAGGGACTGCCTCGTCCGCGGACAAGGCAACGCCGCGCGGCCGCCTAACGGCGACCAATCTCGGCCTCGACCTTCTTCCGTGAGTTTCCAGCGCTCTTCACGGCCTTCTTGACGGCACCTTTCGAGACGGCTTCCTTCATTGCTTCGTACCCTGCTCCAACCGATCGGGGTCGATGCCAGCAACGCTTCGCAAAATCGTATCTACATTATACGCGGCCTCTTGTCGAAGCTCGAGGCAACATTCAGGCCCCAGAGAATGCCGGTCCTCCGCTCAAGTTCGGAAGGCTATGCGTCGTCCGAATGAGATCAGCCGCCCGCTCCCCAATGACAACGCAGGGTGCCATCGTATTTCCAGTTGTGATCCGCGGCATGATCGAGGAGTCTGCGATGCGCAGGCCATCGATACCGTAGACCTTGAGTTCGTTGTCGACCACGGACATGCTGTCGCGTCCCATTTTGGCTGTGCAGGATTGATGCCAATAGGTCACGGCCGAACGCCGGATAAAGTCGATCATCCCCGATCGGTCGTGTGCGCATGGTGCAGTCTCTCTGGATACCAGCGAGGTGAATGCTTCGCTGTTTCCCAGTTCGCGGCATAGCTCAACCGCCGCCAACGCGGCACCCATGTCTTCCGGCTCACTGAGCGAATTTGGCTCAATCAGGATCTGGTCGTATGCATTCGGGCCGGAGAGCCGCAACCGACCGCGGCTTTTCGGCTGGGCGAGACCATTAAACATTGTCCAGCCATGTTGCGGGGTTTCGAGACCCGTCTCGATCGGCGACGGCACAGCGAACTCCAACTGGCACTGAAGAATGTCCGGCTGCGCGAGACGCGAGACGCTTTTCCAGTAGAGTTTTGCTTCGCAGCCGCTACCACCGACGGCTTCTGGTTTTCGATATGCCCAGGTGCAGCCGAATGCGAGATGATCCTGATGATTGCGCCCAACGCCAGGTAAGTGTTGAACCACGGGAATGCCGTGGGCTTGCAGCTCATCTTCCGGACCTATGCCCGACTGCATCAACACTTTCGGAGTGTTGATCGCGCCTAGCGACAGTACGGTCTCGCAACGCGCCGTGAATTGACATCGCTGATCATCGACGAGAACCTCCACCCCCGTCACGCGCTTGCCATCGAAGATGAGGCGCGTGACCAGTGCGTCGGTCAGCACAGTCAGGTTTGGGCGCGACATGAGCGGGCGGACATAGGATCCAAAGACAGACTCCCGCTTGCCATCCCGGATCCGCAGTTCAGCGATGGATGCGCCGCCCGGGCCCTCCATCATTTCACCGTTCGGGCTATCGTAGACCGGAATGCCGATAGTGGATGCCGCACGCAACAAGGCCTCTGCGATCGGTTGGGGGGCCTGCGGCTGCGCTACGTAGGCCGGTCCTCCCACGCCGCGACGCGTTGGGTCCGGAGCGCCCTGCCAATCTTCGATCCGGCGATAGTAGCTGAGGATAGACTGATAGCCCCACGCGTCATCGCCGGCTTCAGCGGCAAAGTGGTCCCAATCTCCCTTGTGTCCTCTGGCCCACACCATGACATTGATGCTCGAACCGCCACCGAGCCCTTTTCCCATGCTGAGAGGAAGACGTCGACCGTCCAGGCCAGGTGCCGGTTGTCCGACAAAACCCCAGTCCCGGATCGAGCCGAGATTGAGCGGCCACTGCGCAGGGTTTGTAACGGTCTCGGCCGCATCGTCCCCGCCTGCCTCGAGCAGCAGGACACTTGCGTTTCCATCCTCTGCCAGTCGTGCGGCAACAACGGAGCCGCTGGACCCGGCGCCGCAGACGATGAAGTCGAAAACAACACCGACCTCGCTCTGAGGAATGGGCGGATTTTCGGGTGCATTCTTGTCATGACTATTCAGCTTCACGTGGTTACCTCCGTGAATGGATTGAGGAAAATTGCAAAAGTGTTGGGGAATGCGGGCAATGGATCCTAGTCCGAGATCGTGCGGCCTTTTATGTGCTCGCTTTGGGCCGACCTCGCTCGGTTCGACAGCCCTTGCTCGTCGTCATCGGGACAGTGCGGGCTGTCCCGATGAAACTGCGTCTGTCATTACTTCTTCGCTGAGACAGTCTTGGCGGCCTGATCAATGGTATCCGCGACCACCGTCGGCTGCGTCATGAACAGAGCGTGGCTCGCTGACACCTTGGTGATTTTCGCCTTGATGCGTTCCGCCATGTGGATCAGCATGGCCTGATCGAATGCCTTATCCTCGGTAGCAATCACAGCCCAGCTGGGCTTGGTGTGCCAGGCAGCATGTTCGAGCTTCGTGCCGAACGCTGACATGTTGATCGGGACTTGCGCATCCCTCATGAACGCAACATCCGCATCGCTGACGTCATGAGCGAAACCAGCCTTGAACTTTTCCGGACTGACATATCCAAAGCCATCCTTCGTGGTCTCGATGACGAATTCCGATGCGGGAGCAAATCCTTCGTATTGTTGAGCCGTCGTCTCGCCTGCATCAGGAGAGAGAGCCGAGACGTAAACGAGGCCTGCAACCTTTGCATCAATGCCAGCTTCCGTGATGACCGTGCCGCCCCAGGAATGTCCAACGAGAATGACCGGACCATCCTGCCGTTCCAGCGCACGTTTGGTGGCCGCGACATCGTCTTCGAGAGACGTCAGGGGGTTCTGGACAATGGTAACGCGATAGCCCCGCTTCGTGAGGTTGTCATAAACACCCTTCCAGCCAGAACCGTCTGCAAAGGCGCCGTGGACGAGCACAACATTTCTCACGGATTGGCCTTGAGAGATGGTGTCCGCGGCGTTCGCCGGCAATGCGGCAGCGGACAGTGAGGCCGCAGCAGCGATTGCGGCTACGGTGGTCGTGGTCTTGCGTGTCATGGGCTGTCTCCTCGTTAACCGCGATAATTGTTATCGCGATATACATAAGCTGTCAGATTTTAGATTCCGCGTCAACATAATTCTTATCGCGATATTTAATTTTGCTATTGCATAGGTTATATGGAGATCCACAGGAGCTCAGAATGACCGAACGCCATAACGACCCACCCCCCCTGCACGACCAACTGTGCTACGCGATTTATACTGCCGGAATTGCAATCCAGCGCGCCTACAAACCTCTTCTCGACGAGTTGAGCCTGACGTACCCGCAGTACCTCGTGCTCAACGTTTTGTGGAGCGAAGATGGGCAGACGGTGGGTGCCATTGCCAACGCCCTTGCCCTGGAATCCAGCACGCTGACGCCGCTTCTAAAGCGCCTTGAGACATCCGGCCTGCTGCGTAGGACGAGAAACCTGAGCAACGAGCGGCAGGTGCTGATTGCGTTGACCGACGAAGGCCGGGCGTTGCAGCATAAGGCTGGTTGTCTCAGCGACACCTTGCTTGCAGCTTCGACCCAGACGCCACAGGAATTGGGCGCTCTGAACCGCGACGTCCGTCATCTCCGCAACGCGATCTATTCCCAGATCGGCGGATGGGACGCACCGACCTGATTTGCCGTGCATGTCGGCACCTAGGCTGTTGGCACTGTCCCTCCATCGATCGTATATTCGGTACCAGTGATCGATGCAGCCCGGTCGGAGGCAAGGAACGCAATCAGGTTTGCGACCTCTTCCGGTTTTGCCGGACGACCGAGCGGAATGCCACCAAGCCCGTCCATGATGATCTTTTTGCCCCCCTCAAGGTCTGTTCCGGCCTGCTTCGCCAAGCGCTCTGCAAGGTGAACCGAAGCTTCCGTTTCGATCCAGCCTGGCGACACCCGAACGACCCGGACACCTTTGGGCGACACTTCCTTCGACATCGCCTTGCTGTAGGTGGAAAGTGCCGCCTTGGCCGCAGCATAGGCGGTCGTCGATTCCGGAAGCGGCAGGACTCTCTGGATGGATGTCACATGCACCACCACACCGTTTCCCCGGGCGACCATGTCCGGAACCAGTTGCCGATCCAGGCGAACGGCCGAAAAGAGGTTGAGCGACAGTTCCTTTTGCCATTCGTCGTGCGTAAGAGCGCAATATCCACCGCCAGCTGCTGAAGAGCCACCCAGCATATGGACGATGACGTCGACGCCGCCGAGACGTTGGCCCGCGACGTCTGCCACGATTGCGCAGCCTTCCTCGGTGGTCAGATCCGCTTCGACGAACAATTCTTCCGGCAGGTTTTCCGGACGGGCCCGCGCTGTCGTCAGCACCTGCGCGCCTAGTTCCCGAAACAGTCTGACGGTCGCGGCACCTGTACCTTTGGTTCCGGCCGTAATGAGGGCCCGTTTGCCTCTCAGGTTGAGAAAGTCGGCCATTATAAGATCTCCAGCCTGACGATCTTGTCGCCCTTGATAGTGAAGGCGTGGGTGAGAGTCACAGGACTACCAGGAAACTGGCCGCTCACCTTGGCGCGAACAACGGCCTTGTTGCCATCGACGGTGGATTCCACAGGTTCGGCAACGTAGTGCGTCGCCTCCTTCGCCGCCACCCACCATTCGCGGATTGAGACGGCGCCCTGATGGCGAGCTCCCTCGTCTTCGACGACCGCTTCAATCGCAAAGGTGTTCAACAGCGTATCCACGTCGCTGCGGCTGTCTGCGTCAAAGTAAATGTTCACAATATCGGGCATATCCATCCTGTTTCTCCTCATGATCTGACCCGATAGTTAGCGCTCGACCATTGCATGAATAAGTGGGATAAACCGGCATGCGATATTGAACAGATCGGGACAATGGAACAGGCCAGCCTGAAGGAACTCGAAGCGGCCGCCGCGATTGCCCGGCGCGGGACATTCCGCGCAGCCGCCATAGATCTCGGCATGTCCACGACCGCGCTGAGCCACACGATAGGCAGGCTTGAGGCGGGACTGGGTGTGCGATTGTTCAACCGCACCACGCGCAGCGTGTCGCTGACAGATGCCGGCAGGATCTTTGTGCAGCAGGTCGCGCCATCGCTCCAGGATCTCCATGCCGCTCTGGATCTGGTGCGCTCGCAACGCGAGACACCTTCAGGAACGATAAGGATCAACGCCGCCCCGTTTGCGGCGCGCGCCATCATCTCACCGCTCGTGCTTGAGTTCCTGCGCCGCTATCCCGACATGAATGTCGATATCGTCACCGAAGGAAAAATGGTCGATATCGTCAAGGACGGTTTCGATCTGGGCGTCAGGGTTGCAAGCCTCGTTCCCAGCGACATGATCGCCGTTTCGCTCGGCCGCCCTCAACGACACGCCGTGGTTGGTTCTCCCGAGTATTTCGAGCAGCATGGCAAGCCCGTGGTTCCTCCTGACCTCCTCAATCACAGATGCATTCGTGTTCGGTTGCCGGACGGCTCCTTGTTTAGATGGCGTTTTGAGAAGGACGGCGAGCAAGTGCAGATTGACGTGCGGGGACCGCTTGCGCTCGATGAAGCCAGCCTGACAAGGACTGCGGTGCTTGAAGGTGCCGGCGTCGGCTATATTTTTGAACAAGACATTCTTTCGGAGATCGAGGCGGGGCGCGTCATCCGTATTCTGGAAGATTGGACGCCCCCATATCCGGGGCTTTGCCTGTATTACCCCGGGCGCCGAAACCTCTCGGCCGGAGTCAGAGCGTTCTTGGAATTAGCTCGTGAACTCTCGCGACCGACAGCCGGGTGAACCGCTCACGAAGCGCCCATTAAAACCAACTACCTCGCCTTGAAGGGATTCGAACCGTCGGTCCATAGATTGGTTTGCTCAAGCCTCTGATTTGTCTGTTCGAGTCACGGGATCTTGTCGAGCGAATGGACGCGATCTTTGCCGTAGAAACCGATGCGGATTTGAGCTATCCCCTAACGCTCGAAAAGGGATCCGTGCGGTGGCTTAAGGTCGTCGACGGGAAAAATACTCTCCTCCGAGTCGAGCCGGATGCCGGGATTGCCCGGCGCGTGACAGCCTGGCTGATCAAGTGGCTGCCGCTCGAATCTCAGCTATAACCGTGACGACTGGCGTCGCCATGAGAGGCCAAGCTGACCTGTGAGAAGCTGCTCGGCATGAGACGCCCCGATCGTAGGGGAACGTGGTCTTGGACGTAAGCGAAGCATTCATCTGGATCGAGGCCGGCGAGACCGATCAGGTCATCAACAATCCGGCAGAGAGAGGCCTCGCGCGAAACTTCGGGTCGAGGCCAGTTATCGGCCGCTAACCCGTTTTGGTTGTACTCAGCTGGTCCACATGAAACGGCGCGCCATGAAGGATTCATCAAGCCCCGCAGGCACACAAAGATTGGCCTTTTGTCAAAAATTACAACGTGTTATTTGTTTCTCAGAGTGTCAATCTGGTTGCAAAATGGCTGAAGTGATGCCAAAATGATGTCATTCTGATAGATCAGCGGGTAGGCGGAAAACAACCTAAGGTAAATTAAGAACTGCTTCTTTGACCTCTCCTAACGTCTCCTGTTCACCGCTCTGCGGCGTTAATGGCGGTGAAGGCAGTGACGATCAGGGCGATTCTATTGTTGGAAACATCGCGTTCCAAACGCTGGTCGCTTCGAACCTCCAACTGAATTCAGGAATAAAGCGGCAATCCGGCATGCTGATCACGGTTTCGACAAGCAGTTGTGCGTCGCGTAGCTTCAAATTGACATTGTTGGCACGCAGGACTGCCAGCACAGCACCCACGCGATCAGCGTCCTGAATCGCAGATCGCACAACGCGGCGATAGGTCCGATCCTTGAAGAAGATCCCCACTGCGGCGTTCTGCAATTGATCGTGTTCAGCGCTCGTAATCTGCGCGCGTTGCAAACATTGCGAAATCGTCGCGCGAACGTTGACAAGAGGTTCACTGAGGGGAAGGAATCCCATTTCAGCCGGAGCATGTGATTGAGCGACATCCGCATCGTTTTCCAATACGCCGCTTGCAAAGCCCTCATAGATTTCTCCGAGGCCGACCATGCCGAACGCGGAACACTCCGCTGCTCGCAGCGCCCCCATGCTCGCAGCTCCGAAGATATGGACGCCCTGAGAAAGTCCAAACAGAATCTCCTTATGCCAGATGGCAGGAACATACTCGTAAATGCCGTCAATGAGCCCGATAATGTTGGCGCCGTCTTGAATGGCTCTGAAGAAATCACCCTGCCTTGCGGGGGGACGAAGCTCATAGTCAGTATTTGACGGCAAAATGGCACCATGGAGTGTCGGTCCCGCAAAGATCACTTTCATCTGGTTCTCAATATCCGTTTCAGCGCGCGGGGGCCAAACCGTCGTTTCCGCCTTCCGTCCAGGTTTTCCAATTGTGGAACGAGCATTTTCACAACGCTGAAGTCCTCCTCCCCTGAGTTCATGTCCACGGCGATCGCCGACGTAACCCCAACCGCCATGAGTCGCGCGATAACGTCGCGCAGCATGTCATGGATCGTGCCTCCGGTCGTAGTGTCGGGGGCATGCGCTTCGTGGGTCGGTTCGATGAAGAGCACCTCCCGCAGATGAGCGGGAAGCGGACGCGCAAAGGTTTCAGGATGGATGTCATCTCTGGCACCGCTGATGAAGGTCAACCTCGATTGCGCTGCCTCGGTGACCGCCCTGATCGCCGCGCGGCCGGGATTGGGATGCGCGCCCGCGCCGTAAGTCACTTCGATATAGCGCAATTCATCCCCAGACGGCGCGTCGGGCGCAATGAAGGCTTCAAAACACGGCACACCGATGTCGCTGGTCCGATTGAACATTTGAAGCCTGAAGCCGACATCGCGAATCCGTTGCGCAAGGCCGCTCAGAACCGGGTCACGAAACGAGCTGATATCGATGCAGTTTGTGCTTTTCTCCGCGACGGACGCGAACTGCCAGAGAACTTCGGCGTCACGCTCGATCCGTTCCAGCAATCCGTGGAAAGTCGCTTCAACGCGAATATTCCCTGACGCAAGGCCATCAGATGACTGCCAGAATCTGTTCGACTTTGTGTCGTCGAGCAGGACTGCCTCGTAAGGCACCCAAACATGTCTATCCGCAATGATATCGTAGCCTTGGACCCAACGGAGCGCTTCCTCGGGGCGCACATCGTCTTGACCCGCCAAAATCAGACAATCCAGGGGCTCAGCAAAGGAGCCCTCCGATTCCAGCTGCCGGATGCTTGCGAGGCGGACTTCGATTTGCGGATTTCCGCCGACTGCGCGCTCCAGCGCTTCCATTGCCGCCGAGACCTTGGCGTCGATATCTTCGATCCCCTTGCCCTGATTTATGACGATCGATCGGGAGTTGGGCGCGATGGCATTCCAGACCGGGATGCCTATCCTGTCGAGATCCGTCAGACGAGCGAGACGGGTGATGCCGTATTTCGAAAGCGAGGGCGTTATTCGTGCCAGGGTCTCATGCGGTGAGCAACTGCGGTCGGAATAATACGTCAACCGTGCAACAGAAGTCATACCGCCACCAAAACCGAATGCGGCGGAATCAAAGCGCAGGCCATCCTGTTCGAAGCCTATGCAGAGCAGATTCCGCCGGTGATGTTACTTAGTTCACCTTGGTAGCAGGAGCGTCAACCGCCGGAGTTCGGTAGACATGACCGGAAAAGGCGGCTTCCTTGGGCTCGAAACCAACGGCGAGATCGACCGCCGGAGTCCTCCAGACGTGGCCGGAGAAGGCCTCGTCCTTGGTCTCGAAGTACTCCGCAAAATCGAGCGCTTCATTATCCGTGGGTGCCGGGCCGGCGGCTGAAATCAAGTAGTCTTCGCGTTTTCCGGCCATCGCGGTGACGGCTCCGGCGTCGAAGTCAACAAGCCAAAGGCCTTCTTCGCCCTTCACGCCCATAATCATCATCCTAGACATGGAATTCTCCTCTAAAGATAATTGGGATAAGTCGATTGCGAAAATTCATTTCTGCTAGTTAGCCTAGAAAACATAGCACAACGTTTACCACGTACAAGCCGGTTGAATTTCTTAACACATTGGGACAAAGTGCCGGCACAGGGATACAGTTTACCACTTCTGCTAGTGCAATGCGCACACTGCATCGTGCGAAGGGCTTTCGGCGCAAGACAATGGGAAAATCTGATCAATTCTTGGACATTTTTGCACAACCCAAGCTGTCCGGATCATCGTGTACCAACGTTGTTATTTGATGTCGTAACGCAGCCGCCGCATTGGTGTTCAAAATGGATGTTGACTCGTTCCTGCGCATTCGAGCGCTGACTGAATAGCCTGGCGGAGCGCTAGCTTTTGAATCGGAGCGCCTCGACGAGCAGCGCGAACGCAGCCGTATGCTGACGTCGGCTTGGGTAATAGAGATGATAGCCGGAGAACGGCTGACACCAGTCGTCGAGAACGCGGATCAGCCGGCCATCATTTATGTACTGTGCGACCTGGCTTTCGAATGTATAGGCGAGCGCCAAGCCGTCCAAGGCAGCCGCCTCCAGCATTTCGCCGTCGTTGATGATCAAAGGGCCGTTCATCCTGACCTGGAGTTCTTCCCCGTCGCGTTCGAACTCCCAGGCATAAAGCCCTCCACCGGTGGTCTGCCGATAGCTTACGCCCCGATGCTCACCGAGATCGCGAGGGGTTTGCGGGATTTTGCGCTTCGCGAAATAGGACGGCGATCCGACGACGGCCATGCGGAGATCCGGGCTGATCCTGACGGCCACCATGTCTTTCTGGACCTGTTCGCCAACGCGGATACCCGCGTCGAACCGGCTGGCCACGATATCGGTCAAACCCTCATCGACACTGACTTCCACGTCGATATCGGGATACTCCGCCAAGAACTTCGTGATGACAGGCCAAAGCACGGTTCGGGCGGCATGCCGGAATGTTGTGATGCGAATAGTGCCGGCGGGTTTGTCGCGAAGTGCGGTGACGGCCGCGATCTCGCTCTCGATGTGTTCAAAGGCGGGGCGAAGGCTTCGCAGCATACGGTCGCCGGCATCGGTCAGTGACAGGCTTCGTGTGGTGCGGGAGATCAGCCGTACCCCGAGCTTCTGCTCGAGCATCCTTACCGAATAACTGACAGCGGACTGTGAAAGCCCGAGTTTGGCGGAGGCGCGGGTGAAACTTCCGGCCTCTGCGACGGCGATGAAGGCTGCAAGTTCGCTGAAGTCACCGTGTCTCATTTATCAGCTCCATTTCTAACTTCATGCAGATTACAGCGGCTAATCATCGTTTGTCTTCATAGCTATCTGTCGCTTCACAAACCGTTGAACCGGCAACAAGAGAGACCATTGCTCATGGAAACTAGGCCCAAAATGTTTGAACCGTTCGCCTTCGCCAACGGGCTCACGCTTCGAAACCGGGTCGCCATGGCCCCGATGACGACATGGTCGGCGAATGACGATGGAACCGTCTCGGATGAGGAAGTTTCGTATTATCGACGCAGGGTAAACGGCGTTGGCCTCGTTGTGACAGGCTGCACGCACGTCACGCCCGATGGCATCGGCTTCACGGGCGAATTCGCCTCTTATGACGACAGCTTCATGCCAAGTCTGCGGCGGCTCGCGGAATCCGCCAAGAGCGGCGGCGCACCCGCGATTCTTCAGATTTTCCACGCTGGGAACAAGGCCGTGCCGGAGCTGATCCCGGACAGGGACGTGGTCAGCGCCAGTGCGCTCGAAGTTCCCCCCGGCCCGTTCAATCCTGGTGGGGTCGCTACACGTGCTCTGAGCCATGACGAAGTCCTTGATGTGATTTCGGCGTTCGGGCAAGCAACTCGCCGTGCCATCGAAGCAGGCTTCGACGGTGTCGAACTCCATGGTGCCCATGGCTTCCTGATCCAGAACTTCTTCTCGCCGCTCTATAACCAGCGCAACGACGAATGGGGAGGCGCGCTGGAAAACCGGATGCGGTTCCCGCTCGCAGTGGTCCTCGAAGTCAAGCGGGTAATGGACACATACGCGACGCGGCCCTTCCTTTTGGGATACCGGATCTCCCCGGAGGAATCAGAACCGGGCGGGCTTCGGATTGAGGACACCTACGGGCTTATCGATCGTCTCATCGATTGCGGTGTGGACTACATCCATGCATCGCTGTCGAGCGTACTCGATGCTAAGCCGGTCGACGCTGGCGATGATCGGATGATCGCTGAGTTGGTCGCCGCCAGGGTTGCGGGGCGCGTTCCAGTCCTTGCCGCTGGCCAGGTCAGAACGCCTCAACAAGCGGAGCGTGCCCTCGATCTCGGCCTCTCGCTTGTAGCTGTCGGCCAAGGGCTGGTGATCAACCCGGACTGGGTCGAACTGTCAAAGAGCGGCAACGGCGATCTGATCGAGACGGAGATCAGGACGACGACGATCCCAGAAATCTCGCTTCCCACCAAGCTCTGGGGCGTCATCGAGGCAGCCGGCGGCTGGTTCAAGATCAACGATGATCATGCGGCGCAGCGGCGGAAGGCCAACGCATAAAGTGTCGGTACACAACTCACCATCAAGGAGAATTCTATGAGTAAAGTCTGGATGATCACAGGCGCTGGACGCGGCATGGGGCTCGATTTCGCCAAGGCGGTCCTGGCGTCCGGCGACAAGCTCGTCGCCACCGGCCGAAATCCTGAGCGTGTTGCCGCGGCCATCGGTCAATCGGAAAACCTGCTGGTCGTCACGCTGGACGTGACAAAGTCTGCCGATGCGGACTCCGCTGTCAAAGCGGCATTAGAACGTTTTGGTCGCATCGACGTGCTGGTCAACAATGCCGCGAACTTTTACGCAGGCTATTTTGAGGAATTGACGCCGGCCCAGATGGATCTGCAGTTGGCCAGCAATCTCATCGGTCCCATGAATGTCACGCGGGCCGTATTGCCGGTGATGCGCAAGCAGGGCTCCGGCAAGATCATCTCGATCTCGTCGACGGCCAGCCTGCTGGGCTTTGAGTTCTGCAGCGCTTATTCTGCCTCGAAGTTCGCCCTCGATGGCTGGATGGAATCGCTGCAGCCGGAAGTGGCGCCGTTTGGTATTGAAACGATGATCGTCAATCCGGGCTTCTTCCGCACCGAATTGCTGACCGACGAATCCACTCAATACGCCCCGCTGTCTGTCAGCGGCTATGACGAACGGCGCGCCCAGCACCGCGCGTTCTGGAAATCCGCCAATGGCCGGCAAAGCGGCGATCCCGCAAAACTCGCCCAAGCACTGATCACCCTGGTCAACGAACCGGAGCTGCCTCGCCGGTTCATCGCCGGAGCTGATGCTATTGGCATGGTGGAACAGAAAATCGCGCTGCTTCAGCAGCAGATTGATGCCTACCGGGACCTTTCAAGTTCACTTGACTTCGACGAGAAGGCTTAGGGTTTCCTTGCGGGGGCGCCAGGAGTGCCCCCGCTCGCGCCGATTCAAAGTGTCAACGTCGTTCCAAGATCTCGAGCACGAGCTGGCAACTTCCCTGAACCGAAGGCCACCTGACTTCGACATCAACAAGATGAGCCTCTCAAGGTGGGTCGGGACGGTTGAGGAAATCATGCTCGATTGTCGACGACGAGGAAAAAAACGGCCCTTGCTTCATCGCACACCTCTCAGATCACGTTCCGCATAAGGTAGGGAGATCGCTCGACGGAACCTGCGCGATGGTTTTCATCACGAGCGCGACATCAGGAAGAGACCAAAACCCTCCGTCTTTGTATATGACCCGCACGGGGCCGGCCTGCCGTCGGATTCAAGTTCGACAATCGTCTTTGAATGAATCAGAAACGGCATCTTACGCTGCCTCCCCTGCGCCGCAGCATGACCACGATCACCCCCCGCCGCACACACTTGAGCGACGACGACGCTAAGCAGGGGCGTCCGACATCAGAGGTGCTCATAGTCGGATCGGAAGTACCGTCTTTGGGCGCCGCGAGAGATCAGGGGCCAGCCGATCGAACAGGAACCCACACCGAGCCAACGCTGGTGGCGTGATGACACGACTAGGCTGCCGACGATAGCGACCATAGCGAAAGGATGACAATGATGGGAAGCGCGACGCCGCACGGCTTATCTTCATGGTAGATCATTGATTGTTCCTGCGGCCCGGCGGCGTATAAGAAGCCGCGGGAGACGCAAGATGCTGATCTTTGAAGGTGTTGGTTTCGCTGGCAGGATTTGTGGTTTTCTGTCCCGCTTTGTCGGCTTCGCCTTCTTGCGGGCCCCTGAAGAGGTGACCTGCCACTGAGAATTTCCTCCAGAATGGATTAGAGTCCGGCCTGTTAAAGGACGGACGAATGAAGAAGCAGCGATTTACGGAAGAGCAGATTATTGCGGTGCTGAAGGAGCAGGAGGCTGGCGCGAAGGCAGCCGACCTCTGCCGCAAGCACGGGATTTCAGAAGCGACGTTTTATAACTGGAAAGCCAAATTTGGCGGCATGGACGTCTCCGAGGCGAAGCGTCTGAAGGCGCTCGAGGACGAGAATGCCAGGCTAAAGAAGTTGCTGGCCGAGCAGATGCTGGATGCAGCCGCACTCCGCGAGCTTCTTGCAAAAAAATGGTAGGGCCTGCCGCCAAGCGTGAAGCCGTCACGCATCTGAAGGCCGTCATGGGTCTTTCGGAGCGTCGGGCCTGCCAGATCATATCTGCCGACCGCAAGACGATCCGTTATCGGTCAAGTCGACCGCCGGAGGTCGATCTGCGAGTGAAGCTGCGCGACCTCGCCAACGAGCGGCGGCGTTTTGGCTACCGTCGGCTGTTCATCCTGCTTCGGCGAGATGGAGAGCCGTCCGGCGTCAATCGCATATACCGTCTTTATCGCGAGGAAGGGCTTTCCGTTCGCAAGCGAAAGGCCCGGCGGCGTGCTGTCGGCACGCGTGCACCGATCCTGGTCGAGGCGAAAGCCAATGCCCGCTGGTCGCTGGATTTCGTCCACGACCAGTTTGCCTGCGGCAGACGATTCCGGGTCTTGAATGTCGTTGATGACGTGACGCGCGAATGCCTGGCAGCGATCCCGGACACGTCTATCTCTGGTCGACGTGTTGCTCGAGAACTGACGACGCTGATCGAACGACGCGGCAAGCCCGGAATGATTGTCTCCGACAACGGCACCGAACTAACGTCGAATGCCATTCTCGCCTGGTCGAGGGATCACAAGGTGGAGTGGCACTACATCGCGCCGGGGAAGCCGATGCAGAACGGCTATGTCGAGAGTTTCAACGGTCGGATGCGCGACGAGTTGCTCAACGAGAGCCTCTTCTTCGGCCTCGATCATGCCCGCAGCGCCATTGCTGAATGGGCTGACGACTATAACCATTTCCGGCCACACTCGTCGCTCGGATACCAGACCCCGGCAGGCTACGCCGGGAGCATCGCCGCAACCGGCTCCAACGCTGCGCAAGATGAAAGCTTCGCGTTTCCGCCGGTTGCTCCTACCGCGCCAGTTGGCGTATTCAAAGCCGCCGAGGCTCTAATCACAGCCGGATGAAACTTCCGTGGCAGGTCAGAGGCGTTAACTCCTCGACCCATTACCAAACAAAAAGCCCGCTTTGCAGCGGGCCTTTTTGTTTGGTTGCGGGGGCAGGATTTGAACCTGCGGCCTTCAGGTTATGGTCCGCAGGACGAGGAGCTACCATCGCCAGCGAAGATGACGTCTTCGCGCCAGCGATATCGCTCTGGTGTCTACTTGGAATTTGGTTGCGGGGGCAGGATTTGAACCTGCGGCCTTCAGGTTATGAGCCTGACGAGCTACCGGGCTGCTCCACCCCGCGAGATATATTTTAACACGAAAGGCCGCTTTGAGAGCGGCCCTTTTGTTTCGGCTATGGGCCGTTGTCTGTGAATGAGAAGATTGTTTTCAAAAAGTTGCGTTTTGCAGACCTGGCAGCGACCTACTCTCCCGCGTCTTAAGACGAAGTACCATGGGCGCAGGGGCGTTTCACGGCCGTGTTCGGAAAGGGAACGGGTGCAGCCACCCCGCCATAACCACCAGGTCGGCAAAGCGCAACTTAATGTTTGAGAAGCTGGCAGGCGTTAGCCTGTTTTTTTTTGAACACGTCTTACCTTTCGCAAGGCACCGTCGGCCAGAGGCCGCAAGCGCAAAGCGCGTCGCCAATCGTTTGGCGCGCCGTCCGCAGCGCTTTCAGCGCGTGAGGACAGAAGGTCAAGCATCATCAGCCTCTGGCTGATGAGCATAGTCAATGAGAACGATCAAGCCGATCGAGCTATTAGTACCGGTAAGCTTCATGCGTTGCCGCACTTCCACACCCGGCCTATCAACGTGGTCGTCTTCCACGGCTCTGATAGGGAATACTCGTTTTCAGGTGGGTTTCCCGCTTAGATGCCTTCAGCGGTTATCCCGTCCATATATAGCTACCCTGCTATGCCCTTGGCAGGACAACAGGTCCACCAGAGATATGTCCATCCCGGTCCTCTCGTACTAGGGACAGATCCTGTCAATATTCCTACACCCACGGCAGATAGGGACCGAACTGTCTCACGACGTTCTGAACCCAGCTCACGTACCGCTTTAATTGGCGAACAGCCAAACCCTTGGGACCTGCTCCAGCCCCAGGATGCGATGAGCCGACATCGAGGTGCCAAACAACCCCGTCGATATGGACTCTTGGGGGTCATCAGCCTGTTATCCCCGGCGTACCTTTTATCCGTTGAGCGATGGCCCTTCCACGCGGGACCACCGGATCACTATGACCGACTTTCGTCTCTGCTCGACTTGTCAGTCTCGCAGTCAGGCGGGCTTATGCCATTGCACTCGACGACCGATTTCCGACCGGTCTGAGCCCACCATCGCGCGCCTCCGTTACTCTTTCGGAGGCGACCGCCCCAGTCAAACTACCCACCATACACTGTCCCGGACCCGGATGACGGGCCGCGGTTAGACATCCATGACGATAAGGGTGGTATTTCAAGGATGGCTCCACGGAAACTGGCGTCCCCGCTTCAAAGCCTACCACCTATCCTACACATGCCGACACGAATGCCAGTGTAAAGCTATAGTAAAGGTGCACGGGGTCTTTCCGTCTGACCGCAGGAACCCCGCATCTTCACGGGGAATTCAATTTCACTGAGTCTATGTTGGAGACAGCGGGGAAGTCGTTACGCCATTCGTGCAGGTCGGAACTTACCCGACAAGGAATTTCGCTACCTTAGGACCGTTATAGTTACGGCCGCCGTTTACTGGGGCTTCGATTCAAAGCTTGCACCTCTCCTCTTAACCTTCCAGCACCGGGCAGGCGTCAGACCCTATACGTCGTCTTGCGACTTCGCAGAGCCCTGTGTTTTTGATAAACAGTCGCTACCCCCTGGTCTGTGCCACCCCATCATACTTGCGTAAAATGGGGTCACGCTTCTTCCGAAGTTACGCGTGCAATTTGCCGAGTTCCTTCAACATAGTTCTCTCAAGCGCCTTGGTATACTCTACCTGACCACCTGTGTCGGTTTCGGGTACGGTCTATACGGTGGAGCTATTTCCTGGAACCGCTCCGCTGCCCTGATAATCCAATAAACCAGAACAACTTGTGCAATCCGTCACTACCACCAGGCCCACGAATATTAACGTGGTTCCCATCGACTACGCATTTCTGCCTCGCCTTAGGGGC